>NZ_LSIA01000035.1:0-14356 GCF_001556015.1 Novosphingobium sp. CCH12-A3
CCCGCGGGTTCCTGCACTGGAGGCTTTCGTACGCAAGCGCCCGAAACCCTTCACATTAGCCGCCAATCTCGGCTGTCCTTGTCTCGCTGAGTTTCATGATATCCACAGACATCCAGCGTGGCAGGGGGCCATATTGGGGGCCACGGCAGCAACGCCGCATGAAAACATCTCTATAAACCAAATCGATAACGAAGGTTTTGGCTTCCCGCTACCGCTCCAACTTCCCGTTCACCAGCACACCCAGATCGCTGTAATCCGCAATAAAGCGGACATTTTTGGCGTCACCGAGTCGCTTGAACCGCGAATATCTGCTGCACGAAGCAGCTTTTCGATGGGGCGGTTCAGTGCCGCGCCGCATGCTACCCTTTGGTTCTACATCACTGGCCAAGCTGAACATGTCAGCAAAGCTTATCAAGGTGCACAAATGCTCCGATAGCTTGGATCAATGCCCTTTCCGGACTGGACATAACGCGTCGTCACTTCAATCCCTTGATGGCCGCGCATTGACGTCCCCACTTGGTCCGACGTTGCATGAGAACAGGCCGGAGAGGTGCAGACTATGACGAAGCTTCGCGTTCCCGCGATCGGTGCCAGCCTGATCTGCGCCCTGCTTGCAGCCCCGCTGCAGGCGACCGGCCCTGCCAGCTACCCCTAGCAAGCCGCATTTCCGGCGCAGGACAGCGCTGCGGTTGCGCGTCATCTTTCAGCCGCACGAAAGCTGGCAGAACCCGACTTGCTGCCGGAGTTCTACTGGCGCTGCATGACCAGCCCGCTCGACCGAAAGACAGTTTCCGCCATCCAGCACGACGGACTGGTGCCCGAGGCCCGGGTCTTCGATCAGCTCTATTCCATCGGCCAGAATGCGGTTTCGGCCTGGGCCTTGGACACGAGCGACGGCATAACTCTGATCGATGCCCTCAACAGCGAGGCGGAAGCCCGCGAGATCATGTTGCCCAACATGGTCCGGCTTGGCCTCGACCCGAAGCGTATCCGCTATCTGATCGTGACGCACGGCCATGGGGACCACTGGGGCGGCGCAAAGTTCTTCCAGGACACTTACGGCGCAAAGGTTGTGCTGTCGCAGGCGGATTGGGACATGATCGAAAGACCGGATCGCGGCGGCGGTCCTATTGCCGACCTGCTTCCGCCGCGGCGCGATATCGCAGCCAGGGACGGAGACAAGATCACGCTCGGCCAGACCACGGTGAAGCTCTATGTCACTCCCGGACATACGCCCGGCACGCTGTCGGCCTCATGGGCGGCACCGGCGGCGGCAGCAGCAGCGAAACCATCAAAACTCAGATTGCCTCGCTGATCCGTTGGTCTGGCCTTGGCAAGACGGCCGGGGTGGACGCGCTGATAAGCAATCATCCGGCGCACATCAGCGCCATCGAAAAGATTCAGCTGCTCCGCAACGGTCTCGCAACCGATCCCAATCCGTTCGTCTACGGCACCGATCGTGCCGAAAGATTCGCTCGCGTGATGGAGAAATGCTCGCGCGTGCAGCTCGCACGGATGGGTGAAAGCGGAGAATGAGCTGATGGCACAAGGCGCAATGGGCGATCCCGGACGACGGGTGCGCATCGTCGACATCAAGGTCACGCCGATCGCCTTTCGCGATCCCCCGCTGCGCAACGCGGCCGGCGTGCATGAACCCTACGCCTTGCGATCGATCATCGAGATCACGGCATCGAACGGCCAGACCGGCTTGGGAGAAGGGTACGGCGATGCGGCATCGCTGATGGCGCTCGAAGCGGTAGCGCCCCGTCTAATCGGCCTCGAGATCACGGACCTCAACGGTCTGCGAAACAGCATCGGCGAAACGCCTGCAGGACTGCCACCCCCTCCTCCCGGCCAGGAGTTGGCGCCGGGTTCGGACCCTGCCCGGCAGGGCGCAAGGTGCCTTTCCGCCTTCGAAGTCCCGCTGCTCGATCTTCAGGCAGAGACCGCCGGGTTGCCGCTCCATGCCTTGCTGGGCGGTGCCGTGAGACGCGAGGTGCCCACTCGATGTTCTGCTCGCCAGACTATATCCGCAGTTCCGATTACCGCGATTTCTGGATGAAGCTCAACGCCGGCCAGTTCCATTCTGGCCGCTTCCATCGCGTGGGCAAGTATGATCGCGATATCTGGATACAGGCCACATACAATCCGATCTTCGACCTGACGGGCAATCCCGTGCGTATCGTGAAGTATGCCTTCGACATCACCGAACAGGTGCAGATGGAGACGGCGATCACCGAACGCGCGCACGAGATGAACCTGCTATCAACCCAGCTTTGCAAATCGATCACGGAAATCACCGGATCGACGGATCAGGCGCTCTCGCTGTCACTGCAAACACGGGTTAACGCGGAACAGGGCGAAACAACGCTCGGCTCTGCCATCGAATCCATCGAACTGATTCAGAAATCCGCCACTTCCATCTCCGAAATCGTTCGCATCATCAGCGAGATCGCCGGGCAAACCAACCTGCTCGCCTTCAATGCCGAGATCGAGGCTGCCCGAGCGGGCGAGCATGGCGTGGGCTTCTCTGTCGTTGCCGGCGAGGTGCGCAAACTTGCCGAACGCAACTCTGCCGCCGCGCGCGACATTTCACGACTTATAGATCAGTCCAATGCGCAAGTCGGCGAAGGCACCAACCGCTCCCGCATGGCGCGCAACGCATTTTCGGAAATCGTGTCCAGCGTTCAGCAGACCAATGCCGCAATAGAGGCGATTACGCGGCTTGCTGCCAACCAGGCACAGCTGACCGAAAATGTCGTTGGGCAGATTTCAAGACTTTCCGCCACAACCAACATCGCTGCCTGAAGACGATGACTGCGGTGCTGCAGCCGGGCGTACACGATACCTTGTTTGGCCTGATCCGCATTGCCGGGCTTTGCGCAGCACTGCCCGTGGCGGCAATCCGGGAAGTCGTACCCTGCCCGTCCAGACTGGAACCGTTCCCCGCATCGCGGCCTGACATAGCTGGCGCTCTCGAGCTGCGCGGCGAAGTCATTCCCGTGATTGACCTTGCCCAAGCACTGAACCCGTCAGTTGACGGTGGTGGACAGCAGTTTGACGAGCGCTCGATTGTCGTGATCCTGCGCCAGGAGCAGCACATCTTTGCGGTTCTGGCTGATGGCATCATCGGCGTCATGCCGCTCACCACCCGCGAGATAAGTCCGCTCAGCCAGGCTGCCACGGATGAAGGTGTGCGGCTGTTTTTCAGTACATTCCGCGTTGCCGCCCACAATGGCGTTGTACTTGATCCCGCAGCGATCATCGGATTGCCCGGAATGGTCACGGCCACCGATCGGGCCGCCAGCAAGGACGATTCCCGTCAGATCGACGAGCCCATCCTCGTGTTTACGGTTGCAGGCCTGCGGCTTGCCCTGCCAGCCAGCTGCGTCGATGCCAGTCTTCCTTCTGCCGATCTTTTGCCGACGCCAAAGGAAACAGAGCTCTGGATCGCGCAGCGCGAATACAAGGGCGCGGAAATCCCGGTGGTCGACACCCTGCATTTGCTCGGTCATGGATCGCTGCCAAAAGGCCGGCGAAGCGGTGCCGGCATTGTCGTGCGCACGCAATTGCCGAACCCTGTCCCGCCAGGCTGGACAGAGCCCTTCGGTCTTGTGGCGCTCCTGATCGACACCGTGGACGACATCGGCCGGTTCGCTGCCCGATGTTTCTCGCCACTTCTGCAGGACGCCGTAGCCGGCGCGGTCCTGTCTCTGGGGATACTCGAAACGGCTGACGGCAGCGCACTCCTGATCAACGCGCAGAAGCTTGCCGCGCACGAAGGCCTCCGCAATCTTGGCGTGATCCGCAATGTGCAGGAGACCGCAACAACTGCAGTACGTATCGGGCAAGCCGACGAGTTGACAACGCGCCCGACCGAAAAGCCGTTTCTTGTTTTCTCAGTTGGTGATCAGCGCTTTTCGACCCCGCTTGGCTCGGTCGAGGAGATCCTGCTCGCCCAAGCCGCCACCCTGCCCATGCCATCGGGCGATTGCGGCATGCTGGGCCTATTCGCATCACGTGGGCACTGCGTCCCGCTACTCGACCTGTCTTACGTGCTGGGCGAAGCCGCCACCCGCGATGGGCGATATATCATCGTCACGCGAACCGACCATCCTGATGGCCTGCGCCGCGCCGGATTTCGCGTCGACGAACTGCATTCGGTCGATCGCAAGGCGCTGCAGGAAGTTGGGGCGAAGGACCGGACTGCACATTTGCCTGGCCTGCCCGGGCCGACCATCCGGTTGAGCGATGGTCACGCCTGCACGGTGCTCGACCTTGCCGGCGCAGCGGAGCGGCTGTTGAACGTCCAGCAGGAAGCGGCTCGCAACTGAGCGAACGAAAAGGCCGCCTATCGGCAACCTCACTTGCCCGGGTAGTTCTGCGTCCCCGGCGACCCGCGCCATCTCCACCCTGAAGGACGACATTCGGCGGACCACGACGCGGAGACAGACCCAGCCGGAAGGCCACCTTTGTAACGCTTCCTTCGTTTGACCCGACGCAGGACGCTGCGCGTGCAAAGCGCCAGGCTTTCAGCTGCGATACGCACAGCAAACGCTGCCCGCGCTTCACCGCGAAGGGATCAGTCCGGCGCGATCACGCCGTCGCCCTCGCGCCACACGGGACGGATCTGCGGGTCGTCGTAGATCTCCATGATCTCGAACACGTTGCCGAAGAAATCGCGGCAATAGGTTGCGGCATAGCCGTGGCGGCGGCCGTCATCGTCCACCGTGATGCCCGCCATCGAAGGCGGCGCATGAACGCGGATGCCGGCGTCGAGCAGGCGCTGGTAGCAGGCCTGGATATCGTCAACCTGCACGGCGAAGTGGGTATAGCCGTGGTGGTTCACGCCGCGGTCAGGGTCCTGCCGCTCGGGCGCGGGCGCGGAATATTCGAACACCTCGATATGGGCATTGCCCAACCGGCACATGAACTGCCGCGCCGCGCTGCCCTTCAGCCCGATCACCTCGTCGATGAACGGATTGTCCCGCCATTCCAGCGGCGGCCCCACCTCGACCGCACCCAGCAGGTCGAGGTAGAACGCGCGTGCCTTGTCGAGATCGGGGACCGAGACCCCGATGTGCTGGATCCCCTTGGCCCCGATGCTCATGGTCTGGTCCTCAGAACTGGACGCGCTTGGTAAAGCCGCCGTCGATCACCAGGTTGGTGCCGGTGGTATAGGACGATGCCGGGCTGGCGAGGAACACCACGGCCTTGGCCACGTCGTCCGGCCCGCCAAAGCGGCCCAGCGCAAATCCGGCTTCGACCGACTTGTACAGATCGGGCGCAGCGCCTTCGATCACGTCCCAGTTGCCGCCGGGGAACTTGATCGGCCCGGGCGAAACCGCGTTGACGCGGATGCCCTTCGGCCCCAGCGCCTGGCTGAGCTGCCCGGCATAGACGATCAGCGCGCCCTTCAGCGCATTGTAGCCCTGCGGCACGATGAAGGTTTCAAGCCCCGCCGTCGACGACAGGATCACGACCGAACCGTCATCCGACTTTTCAAGGTAAGGCTCCAGCACTTCCACGCCGATCACCGAACCCATGATGTCGTGGTCCAGGCCCTTCTGCCAGTCACCGGTCTGGCCCGAACCCGAGGTCGAGATCATCGGGATGAAGATGTCGCAACCGCCAAGGCTTTCTGCCGCCTGTGTCAGCCAGGCGCGATAGGCGTCCGGGCCCGAATCCATGTCGAAGGCCGAGCCGAAGACCTTGCCCCCATGCTTCTCCAGGCTGGCTGCGGTTTCGGCAACCTGTTCGGCATTGCGCGAGCAGAACGCGATGTCCGCACCTTCGGCAGCAAGGATTTCCACCGTCGCCCGCCCGATGCCGCGGCTGCCGCCGGTCAGGATCACCTTCTTGCCCTTGAGTCCGAGATCCATGTTGTCGCTCCTCTATCCCGTGCAGAATCCGTTGCAGCGTTCTTGAAGGGGGTGGCAATGGCAAGCCACTCCCCTTTTGAACAGGAAATGCGCTGGCCCATCGAGTGGTAGCCAGCAGGAAACGCGATTGGGAGCAAGGATATGACCAAGGGTACGGGCCGTCTTGAAGGCAAGACCGCCGTGGTGCTGGGCGCCAGCAGCGAAGGCAACATGGGGCAGGTCATCGCCCGGCGCCTGATCGAAGAAGGCGCGCATGTGCTGGTTTCGGGCCGCAAGGAAGCCTTGCTGGCAAGCTTCGCCGCGCAGACCGGCTGCGCATGGGCGCCATGCGACATCACCGACGAAGCCAGCGTCAACGCCCTGGCCGATACTGCGTCCGAAAAGCTCGGCGGCATCGACATCGCGATCAACGCCACCGGCTGGGGCCTGCTCAAGCCCTTCCTCGAGGTCACCCGCGCCGAACTCGATGCGATGAGCGCGCTGCAGCTGGTCGGCCCGCACCAGTTCTTCCAGGCGATGATCCGCAAGATGGCGAAGTCGCTTGGCGGGCGCGGCGGTTCGCTGATGACGATCAGCTCGGCCACCGCCACGATCATGCTCAACGATCACGCCATCTACATGGGCACCAAGGCCGGGACCGATCACATCGTGCGCTGCATCGCGCATGAGTTTGGCCACGAAGGCATCCGCGCCAACTCGATCTCGCCGGGCCTGACCGATACGCCGATGAATGCCGAGGCCAAGCAGGTCCCCGGCCTGTTCGAATCGTTCCGCAATTCCTATCCGCTTGGCCGCTGGGGCACTTCGGAGGACGTCGCCGCCGCCGTCGTGTTCCTCGCCAGCGACGAATGCTTCATGACCGGGGAAAACCTGCAGGTGAATGGTGGCCTGACCTTGCGCCGCAACCCCACGCGCGAGGAAATCAACGCCGCGGTGGCCAAGGCCATGGCCGAGGGTTGATCGACCACGACCCGTTCTTGAGATGTTTCGCTTGGCCGTTGCACGTTTGAAGGAAATCGGTTAACCAGTCGCCCAAACAGCTTCAAACAGGCGGGCGATGTCTGATCAGAATTCAATAGTCAGCCAGATCGGCGATCTTGCCTCAGCGGGCGAGAAGATGATCGAGCGCCTGCGCCGCAAGGCTTTCCTGCCAGACAGCCGCAAGGGACTCAACGTCCGCGTCGGCATTGCCGAGGCGGCGCAACTGCTCGGCTGCTCGACGAATCGCATCCGCATGGCCGAGGATGACGGCCGCCTCCCCCCGCCCCCCTCGGGCGAGAACGGGCGCCGCCTCGGCTATTCGATGGAAGAGCTGATGCACATGCGCGAAGTGCTGGGCGCCTCCCCTGCCCGCGCCCCGCTCGACGTGCCGGCGATCATCGCGGTGCAGAACTTCAAGGGCGGCGTCGGCAAGTCCACCGTCACTACTCACCTCGCCCATTATTTCGCGGTGCAGGGTTATCGCGTGCTGGTGGTGGACTGCGACAGCCAGGCGACGACGACGACGCTGTTCGGCTTCAACCCGCACTTCAACATCACCCGCGACGAAACGCTTTATCCTTATCTTTCAATCGACCCGACCCAGACTGACCTGCTCTATGCGGTCAAGCGCACGCCCTGGCCCAATGTCGACCTGATCCCCTCGAACCTCGAACTGTTCGACGTGGAGTATGAACTTGCCGCCTCCGGTTCCGACGGCCAGTCGGTCCTCGCCGCGCGCTTCCGCAAGCTGAAGGCCGGGCTGATGGACATGGCCCGCGATTATGACGTGGTGATCCTCGATCCGCCCCCGGCCCTTGGCACGATATCGCTTGCGGTCATGCAGGCGGCCAACGCGCTGCTGGTGCCGCTCGCTGCCACCACGCCCGATTTCTGCTCGACCGTGCAGTTCCTCTCGATGATGGACCAGGTCATCGCCCAGCTGATCGAGGCCGGGATCGCGGTGGACTACAGCTTCGTCCGCCTGATCTGCTCCAAGTTCGATGGGGGCGATCCTTCGCACGAAATGGTCCGCACCATCATGGAGCAGACTTTCGGCCCAGCCCTGCTGCCCGTGCCCATCCTCGAAAGCGCCGAGATCAGCCACGCAGCCCTGCGCATGATGACGGTCTACGAACTCGAGAAGCCGATCGGCACGCCGCGCACCCACAAGCGCTGCCGCGCCAACCTCGATGAAGCGATGGGCCAGATCGAACAGCTCGTCCGCGCCGGCTGGGGCCGCGTCGCCCCGGCAAGAGAGGAGGACGTGATCCATGCGTAGGCTTGAATCCGGCATCCTTCGACAAGCTCAGGATGAGCGGGGTTTTTCAATGAGATCACCCATCAACTCCGCTCGTCCTGAGCCTGTCGAAGGACGCCGCACAGGAAACAGAGCTTTCCTACAGGCAATCGTTCACTTTATGTTCCGCGCCTTTCGCAACGAGGTGACTTATGGCGCGTAAGCAGTCGGACTATCTCGCAAGCCTGCTGGCTGATGAGGAAGTGCTTGAAACCAAATCAGAAGTTTCTGAAGCAGCGGCACCGGAAACGGCGGCCGAATCGGCTGCTCCTTCCCCTGGCCCCTCCCCTGCCCCGGCGCGCCACGAACGCTTGCGCGGCACCACCCTGCTCGGCCGCGAAAGCGCGCTGGCCCGCGTGGCGAGCGGCGAAGTCCGCCAGGTCACGCAGCTTCTGCTCGATCCGGCGCGGGTGCGGGTGTGGAAGGGCAATGCCCGCTCATACGAACACCTCTCGGTCGAATCCTGCCGCGAGCTGATCGATTCGATCATTGCCGAGGGTGGCCAGAAGGTCCCCGCGGTGGTGCGCCGCATCGATGGTGACCCGGACCACGACTACGAAGTCATCGCCGGCACGCGGCGCCACTGGTCGATCTCGTGGCTGCGCGCCCACTCCTACCCCGACATGCAGTTCGTGGCGCAAGTCGCCCAGCTCGATGACGAAGCCGCCTTCCGCCTAGCCGACCTTGAGAACCGCGCGCGAAAGGACGTGTCGGACCTCGAACGCGCCCGCAATTATGCCCAGGCGCTCTACGACCATTACGGCGCCCACCTGACGCGCATGGCAGACCGGCTCAACCTGTCAAAAGGTTGGCTGTCGAAGATGCTCAAGGTTGCCTCGCTTCCCGATGTCGTGGTCGCCGCCTTCGCCAGTCCCGCCGATGTACAGATGAAGCCCGCCTACCCCCTCGCCCAGCTGCTCGACAACCGCGAGCTGGCCCCGGCGATCCTGCGCGAGGCCAAGGTGCTGGCCCGCCTGCAGGAAGAACGGCGCAAGTCTGGCGATCCGGCGATTGCCGCCAACGATGTTGTCGCCCGTCTGATGGCGGCGGCGAGCGTCAGGGCCGATGGCCCTCCGCGCGAGATCGTGCTCGAAGGCCGTGGCGGCAGGCCGGCCATCACCCTGCGCTCGATCAACCGTCAGGGCGTGACCCTGCGCTTCCACGCCGGTTCGGGCATGCACCTCGACGCCCTCCTCGAACTGGCGCGCGAAGCGTTGGAACAGCTTGAGGACGAGGGCCGGAGCATCCTGCTCTGATGGAAAACGGGGGGAGAAGCACAGCGGCAGAAAAATGTTTCCCCGGGGAAACATTTTTCCCGTGCGCCCCTTCCCCCTCGTTCCGGACAGGTGTTTCCCCGGGGAAACATTTCGTCCGGTGGGGCCTTCGACAGGCTCAGGTTGAGCGGATTTCAGGATTTGTTATCTACATAACGCTCCCATCCACACCGCCTTCCCCCTTCTCCATTCATCCTGAGCCTGTCGAAGGATGCTTGGCGCAACCTCCCAGCACGCGTGTTTCCCCGGGGAAACGAGCCACAGCGATCCTCACCCAAAAATGTTTCCCCGGGGAAACATCCGCGAAAGCCCCTCCCCCGTGACCCGCGCCCGCCCTGCACCGTCGCAACCGCAGAACCGCAAGGGTCCGTCGGGCGACCAGTTCGATCTGTTCCTGCCCTACGTGGCGGACATGCCGATGCGCGATCAGCGCGAGATGATGGAGCGCCCCTTCTTCAGCCTCGCCAAGTCGAAACGCGTCAAACCGATCGACTACACCTCGCCCGACGGCAAGCTGTGGGTCCACGTTTCGGCCAGTCCGGAATACGGCATGGCGACGATCTGGGATGCCGATATCCTGATCTACTGCGCCAGCGTGCTTGCCGACATGGCACGACGCGGCGTCAACGACGTGCCGCGCAAACTGAACCTGATGCCCTACGACCTGCTCCGCGCCATCGGCAGGCCGACCACGGGCCGCGCCTACGAGCTGCTCGGCCAGGCGCTGGACCGCCTTGTCGCCACGACGATCAAGACCAACATCCGCGCGGAAAACAGACGCGAGGCCACCTTTTCATGGCTCGATGGCTGGACCCAGCTGGTCGATGAGAAGACCGAACGATCGCGCGGCATGACCATCGAATTGTCCAACTGGTTCTGGGAAGGCGTGATGATGAAGGGCGGGGTGCTCTCCATCGACCGCGCCTACTTCGACATTACCGGCGGACGCGAACGCTGGCTCTACAAGGTGGCGCGCAAGCATGCCGGCGGGGCAGGGGAGGAGGGATTTGCCATCTCCATGCCGACCCTGTTCGAGAAGTCCGGCGCGGAGGGCGAATACCGCCGCTTCAAATTCGAGATCCTCAAGCTTGCCGAAAAGGACGCGCTGCCGGGCTATGGCCTCAGCGTGGAGACCGCCAAGGGCGGCGAACCGATGCTGCGCATGCGCCGGATCGACGGCAAGGATGGCGCGGGTGTCGTGGGGCAGGGGACTGGCGGCGTGGTACGACAGCCCGAGGCAGAGCGCGCTTCGGCACCGTCCACCAGCAGCAAGTCCGCTAAGCCCGCACCTGTCGGCGGCACCTCGCCCTCGGGTGTTTCCCCGGGGAAACATTCTTCTCCGACCGAAACCTTTGACGCCTCATCCCTGATCCGCAAGGCGGTGAAGGGCCTGAGCGACAACGCCACGCGCGGGTTCATGGCCGACGAGACCATCGCCTATTTGCGCGAAACTTGCCCGGGCTGGGACCTCCACGCGCTTCATGCCGAGTTCGAAGGCTGGGTGAATGCCGACGCGGCGCGGCTGCCCGCAAACTGGCAGAAAGCCTTCATCGGCTTCGTCAAGCGCCACCACGAGAAGCACGGCCACACCCTGCGCCGTTGAACTTCGCGCTCTTCCGTTCCGAAAATGTCGTGTCTGCAGACAGTGTCCGTTCCTGAAGTGTCGGGCGTGGTATGGCGACGTTTCCCGAGGATTTTGCAGCGGCGTGCTTATCCACCGAATTTGAACCTCCTTGTTGGAGTTCTGTTGGAAAGTGATTCAATCGCCCCACCCCATCGCACCCCTGATCCGGTCCATCGATCCATCGGGAACGGTCTGATCCTAGCTTTCGACCTATCAGGAACGCCCCGTCGATCCTTCAGGAACACCGGGTCGATCCATCGGGAACGATTGGCCGACACTCCGGGAACAGGCGGAATGGCGCGAATCGCGGAGAATTGGCGAGTCGGGGCAGGGCGCGGGGCGCTTAACCTGTCTAACCCTATCTAAAGGCCTCTAACCCTCGGGAAGCTTCGCTTTCTTGGGAAATGAAGGGATGAGGTCTTGTGGGGCAGGCCTCAATAGAGGTCGGCAGCAAAGGGGGCGGCGGCGATGGGCGTGCAGGAAAAGGGCTCGAACATGCCATTGGAGCGGGCGAGACCGCCGCTTTCGAGCTGGCGCAGCAGCTTGCCCGCGCCGGCCTTGGTCACGCCCAGGGCGCGGCCGAGCTGGGCGGGGGTGAGGTCTTCCAGACCGACGAGGAGGAGCCACGCACTGCCGAGCCGCGAGTGGGAGCGCTGCTGCGGGAATTCGGCGGCAAAGCGTCGCGTTGCCCGCCAGATGCGGTCAAGATCGCGGGCCGCTTCGAGCATGGCCCGCAGCAGACCTTCACGCGCGGCGTCGCGGCGTTTCGCCGGGGAAAGATCGGCGCGGAACAGGCGGCGCCGGGCAAGCGCGGCCAAGGGCAGGGGCGGGGCGGTGAGGGCAAAGGCTTGGGGCCGGGCGAGCGCGAGGAGGTTGATCGCCCAGCACGGACTGAGCGCCGTGGCGCCGAGCGCGTCATCGCCTGCGGGGCCCAGCGAGTAGCGGTGCTGGTCAATCAGTGCCAGAAGCCGCTCCAGCGGGTCTGTGGGCAGGCGTTCCCCTGAGAGGGTGGCGATGACCGCTTCGAGCTGAACCATGCTCTGTGACGCGATCGTGGCGGCTTGGCGGGCTTCGGCGGCGAGGGGGGCAACGGCAATGCGGCGGACGGTCCGCACGGCCTCTGCCAGCGGTGAAGCGGGGGAGGGGAGGATGGCCGTGAGGAGGGCGAGGAACGCGTCACGCTCTGCCGCGCATTCGGCCCCGACCAGCCTTGCGCCAAGCGTGATGCCGCGGTCCTCGCGATAGGCGGCCCAGGCCTGCGAGAGTTGGCGCAATGCCAGCGTTTGCAGCATTTCCGGGGTGAAAAGCCCGGCAGGATCGAGGTGCGCGCGGACCAGCGCATCAAGCTGGCCGCGGCGGAAAGCGAGGGTGAGGGGGGCGGGATCGTAGGCCACGGGAGCCGCCACGCATACCGGCATTGCCCCGCACCGTCAACGATTGGGATACCTAACTGGCACTTTGGTATCCTATCATGATGAGCGAAACGGGCGGCGGATCAGGACGTCTCGCGCCATCCGTTCCGGCGCGCGGCCAATTCCTCTTCTGCGGTAAGCGCGGGGCCTGCGGCCATGGCCTGCGCGGCGGCGAGGACATCGCCTGCGCTGCCGGCCTGGCGGTATTCCCCCGTTTGTGCGCCGCCGCTGCTGGCCGCGCTGTGGTTACGCAATTGCCACCCTTGCGCATCGCGGCAGGCGATGGCGGCGCTGGCAGCGCGTTCGAACGCCCGGCAATAGGCGCCGCCTGCATCGCGGAAGCTGAGCAGGACGCGCACCGGGGCATCGGCCTGTTGCCCGGCGACGAGCTGGCTATCGAGCGCGCTGGCAAGCTGGGCATCGGCATAGCCGGCATCGCTGGCAGGACGCAGGGTGAGGGCAAGGACCAGCGAGGCGGCAAGCGCCGGGCCGGCAAGCCATGTCCAGCGCGGCGGCCCCTTGCGGCGGGCGCGCGCATCGGCAAGGCTTACGACCTTGTCCTGCGGGGCCTTGAGCAGCGCGGCGAGATGATCGGGCACCGGTTCTGCGGCAATGGGCGCGAAATGGGCGCCGAGGCGCTGGGCGAGGGCGCGATGCGCGGCAACCTGCTTCTCCAGCGCCGGATCGGCGGCAATGGCCGCAGCGATGCGCTCGAGTTCGGCCCCTTGAAGCTGGCCGTCGGCAAAGGCGGCGATTTGTTCGGGGGTGGGCTGTTCGGAAGTGTGGGTCATGCCGCTTCTCCCAGCAAGGCCATCAGGGCATCGCGTCCGCGCACCAGGCGCGAATTGAGCGTGCCGACCGGGCAGCCGACGATTTCGGCCGCTTCCTTGTAGGACCAGCCTTCGACCATCACCAGCAGCACGGCCTCGCGCTGTTCATCGGGCAGGCGGGCAAGAGCACGGTCCATGTCGGCCAAGGCGACGCCGGCTTCCTGTCCGCCTGATGCGCCGACGCCGAGGCCCGCTTCCTCGTCTGTGAAGGTCTCGTGGCGCCGGGTGCGGGCGCGGATTTCATCGATCCAGATATTGCGCATCATCCTGTACATCCAGCTGTCGAGCCGCGTGCCCTCCTGCCACTTGCTGCGCGAGCGCAGGGCGCGTTCGATGGTGGTCTGGCAAAGATCATCGGCCTCGCCCGCATCGCGCGAAAGCCCGGCGGCAAAGCGCCGCAAGCGCGGGAGCAGTGCAAGGATGCCATCGGCGAAGGGATCGGCCAGTGTCGTTACCTTTCTGATGGATAGAACGGACGGCCTCGTTCGTTTAATCCGTGAGACAGCGAAGATATGGCAATATTTTTATGAACATGAAACGCCTGACCATCCCCCTGATCGCGCTTGGTGCCATGGCTACCCCGCTGTGCGCGCAATTGGCGCTGCCCGATCTGGGGCAGGGGGCGGCGGGGCGGACGCTGGGAGGCATTGGCGGCACACTGGGCGATACGCTGGGCGACTTGGGGGGCAATGTCTCCCGGACCGTTCGGGGCCTTGCCGAGGCGCGGTTGGTCCGGCTCGACAGGCTGGCGCGTGCCAACCGCAACCTGATCGAAAAGGATGCTGCGGGCGCGCTTGCCCGGCGCGGCGAACTGCTGGTGATGGACTCCACTGCCGACGACATCGCCACGGCGCAGCGGGCGGGCTTCGTCGTGCTTTCGCGCGAGCGGCTGGGCGATCTGGGGGTTGAAGTGGTGCGGCTGGGCGTGCCTTCGGGCATGGGGCTGGCCAAGGCGCAGGACGTGCTGTCACAGGCGCTGTCGGGAGCGACCGTTGCTGCCGATACGCTGAACTTTCAGGGCGGCACGGCGTCGGGTTCTGCAGGCAGGGCAGGGGG
>NZ_LSIA01000036.1:0-1526 GCF_001556015.1 Novosphingobium sp. CCH12-A3
CCCCGCCTACCCTTCGCCCATGAACGATAACGAGATGGAACGCCCGTGGCCCCAAGCCGGGCGCGAGAGGCTTATCTACCCTTCACCCGTAGGCTGGAAGGGCACCGACTTCGTCGACAACGAAGCCGAACTGCTCAAGCTGCTGAACCCGAAGACGGTGTTCATGATGGGCGACAATCCCGCCCTGCCCCGGATGCCCGAGCGGCCACGCCTGCTCGATTTCTTCCGCTGCCGCTTCGGCGACATCACCGTGCGCCACCTGCTGGTCAGCGCCAAGCGCGCGCTGGACGATGGGTTGCCGGAGAAGGTCGTGATGGCCTGCCTGCTGCACGACATTTCCAACGGCTGCCTGATCCGCGCCGACCACGGCTACTGGAGCGCGCAGCTGATCGCACCCTATGTCGATCCGGAAGTGGCCTTTGCGGTGAAGTACCACCAGGCACTGCGCTATGTGGCGGACGAAAGCGTCGGCTATGCCTACCCTGACAGCTACCACAAGTTCTTCGGGCCGGACTATCAGGTGCCCGAATACCTGCTGCGCGACGCCGAATACGCGCGCGGCCACGAATGGTACATGACCGCGAGGGCTGTGACGCTCTACGACACCTATTTCTTCGACGACTTTCCGGTGGTGGAGCCGGAGGAACTGGAAGGCGTCATCGCGAGGAACTTCCGCGAGCCCGAGGAAGGGCTGGGGTTTGACGGGTCGCCCACGGCGCATATGTGGCGGACGATGATCTGGCCGAATAATTTTTTGTGAGGGGGTGGCTGGCGGTCACCAAGTTGGAAGCAGAAGATCTGGATACGAAGGAGATTGCGAATATTCCGCAGTTGCCCCATTCATTCTCAATGAGCTGTCAATCGAGAAACGGGTCTGAAGGTGCTTGGTGGCAGCCATGCAACCAAGTTGCAGGTTTTAGATTGGGTGTGCCGATTGAAGATTACGATGATTTTCGATCGCTTCACTGTCTCGTCGAATCGGCAGACGAGATTGGTTCGGAGATATTTGACAGTCGTGATGGGTCATACACTGTTTTTGTAAAAGATCGTTTCGTGACAGGACTTTCGTCGCACAGGCATTTTTTGATCGGTGATGTGAACATTATCGGCATGCACAGTGTTGATGCTGTCGCATTGATTTTGAAATATTTTGGCTTGGAAAAGTCTGCTGCTGTGCACGATCAATGCTGGATTGAGGTGAGCAACGGCGTACAGCAGCGGTTTATAAACTTTGACGACATCTGCCTGTTTCTGACTGAAGATGCGAGCCTGACTATTATCACCGCAGATGCTTACGGCGGTGATTGATCCTCCGTAGCCAACCCCGCCCTTGACCCATTCTCGACATTTCACCAGCGCTGCCAGCGCCTAAAAGAAACGCCGTCACCCCGGACTTGATCCGGGGTCCCGCTTCTTCTGGCGGTGCGTAAAGGGCAAAAGCGGGACCCCGGGTCAAGCCCGGGGTGACGTAGTCGTCCGTGAACAAAGCGAAGTTCGTTTCGGTGCCGGGTAGACCGGGTCTGTCA
>NZ_LSIA01000037.1:0-617 GCF_001556015.1 Novosphingobium sp. CCH12-A3
CAAATCCGCTAAAACCCACGCATTCCCAAAGGCTTCAGAGTTTTTCACGGGCGACGACGTAGCCACTCGGCGGGAATTTCATGAGGTTGCAGCCAGCAGCTTCTTGCAACTGGCACCGCGTTGCGCAGGATTGGCAGGTGCTGAGGTGGCCAAGACAGCCACTTTCCGGGTTCGACCGGTCCAACCCGATCCTCGACCACTTCCTCCTCGGTCGAATTGCGACAGACCCATGCCCGACAACCGACGGCATGCCCTTCGGGATCGGTCTGGAAGGCAAAGATGGCAAGTGCGCGAGCGCTCCGGTGCTCCGGTGATCCGTTAAGGCAAATCCTATACCCTTCAGATTACCTAAATTCATCCAGTTCCGTGGAGACTTTTCGCCTCTTACCGCACTTTCGGTGTAAAGGCTAATCAGAGGCGAAGAGAAATGATCTATACGGCGGTCGATTATCTTTACAGGGATGCAGCGAACTATAAGGTTTTCGGTAAATTCTGGCTTTTAGGCACTCTTACGGATGATGAATTTAAGGCAATTCGCGACGCATGCGAAGGAGGTGATCTTAGAAGTGGTCGGGTTGGTCTGCACAGGGTTCGGCAACGGATAAGTGGATCGCCTG
>NZ_LSIA01000038.1:0-4167 GCF_001556015.1 Novosphingobium sp. CCH12-A3
CCCGCGGGTTCCTGCACTGGAGGCTTTCGTACGCAAGCGCCCGAAACCCTTCACAACTCATGCCTTTCAATAGCGGCTTCGTGGATGTCGGCTCACACGGGAACCGGCCATTCAGAATGCGAAAGCTGCCGGGCGTCAAGGCATCCCAATCTCCTCTGTTCTGGCGATCACAAGCTTACTCCCAGAACAGCCATTCGCCGAGGATGTGATCAATGCCGATTTCGACGCATATCCCCCAAGTCCACACATGGGCAGGGCGATCGTCCGCATCACGATGTTGGGCGTGCGCTATGAATGGACGTCCAGAAACTCACATCGTCCAGGATGCAATATGCTGGGTGCGAAATTTGAGATTTTTGGCGTTCGCGACCTCACCTACGGTTTGGGACCAATCTCATTCCGCTTCTTTAGGAGCCCGATGAGTTGCATGGACGAAACCAGAGCGAGCAGCAGCATAAGCGAGAGCGTGAGCACGAAGAAGCCCTTGACGTCGTCGAAGGCCCATTCGCGCCAGCGCATCCATGCCTCGACGACGATCGAGATTCCACGGGGCAGCAAGATCAACGTCGCGGCGAGGGTGGCACCAGCGAGCGGCAGCGCCTTAGTGAACAGCGCCGTCACGACCTGGGCGCGCTGAGGCCCGCGATCCTCCTTGTCGTCGGCGGGCGTGATAGCCAGTGCTGCAGACACTGCGGGCAGCCATAAGGTGTATAACGCAGCGAGCACCGCAAGAACGAGGCTGGCCGCCGAGATGGCGTCAGGGAGATGTTCGGTGGTGCTCACGGATAGAGCGCCTGGAGCTCGTTGTACGCGCCGTTCGCCACGACATAGGTGTCAAACGTACCGGGCTTGCGGCGGATCGGCGCACGCGGCGAATTGGCAGCTGCGAGCTGACCGTTGAGCATCTCGATCACCACCGCGTTGGGGAAGCGCGCCTCGCGCTCGGAGCCTGGCTGCCCTTGGCAGGCTGCGATGAAGCGGCGCGCCGCCGCCTCCATCACGCCCTTAAGGCGGTTGCGGTGCCGCGACAGCGTAGCGCGTAGCAGCGCCCGGCCCTGCGCGCTGGTCAGATTGAACAGCCGCGCGATCCGTTCATCAGTTGGGAAATCGGCGGCAGGCAAGGCCATCAGGATTGCGACGAGCCGGCGCTCGCGCAGATCGGTGACGCTGGTCATCGCCTGCCCGGCGAGCATTTCGGCATATTCGCGCAGCGCCGCCGGGGCGTAGGGCTGGAAATGCTGGGCGAGGTCGGCAGGATTGCAGCCGAGTGTGTCGGCGGCGGCCGCCGCCTCGTCGTCAGACAGATCGAGCGTGAGGGTCAGATTGAGCTGAGGCATGAATAACAGCCTAGACGAGCCGCGCCCGCCAGGCAACGCGCCGCCGCACGCCTTCCGCCACTCCTGCGCGGGGGGAAGCACTTGGCCCGGTTCATTGCGCTGCGAGCCGCCCGCCGAGGAAGTCCTTGTAATTGCCAGGCTCACAGAGTCGATGCGCCTCCTCAAGATCGTCACGCGCATCGGAGTCTTTCAGCGCGCGACGTACATCATAGCGCTGCGCCAGGAAGCTGGAGCGGAAATACGCCTGCTTGCTGTCCAGTCTCGCCAGCGCTGTGTCGATCGCGATGAGCGCATCTGCAGCTCTGTCCAGCGCGAGTTGCGCCTGCGAAAGCCGGTACAAGGCAAACGCTCCCGGCTCTGCAATGCGGAGCAAGACTGCTTCCGCTTCGGCGGGCTGATCCATCTCAATCAGCAGCTGGCCGTGCTTTTGGAGGCCGAAGTCTGTCGGCGCCTCGACCGCTTCGTAGTAGCGCAGTGCCTGCTTCTGGAAAGCCGCACCGCCTTGCGCCTTACCCACCTCGGCGAAGACTTCGCCGCACGCGGCGCGGGTCCGGTCGTCAAGCATCAACGGATCGATCAGTTCGACGCTTGCAAAGACGCGCAGAAGACGGTCACGATCGTGCCATGACCAATGGCGCGCGACAGCGGCGAAGGCAAGGAGCGCGTCCTCGGCGCCAGCCTCGGCTGCGACCACGATCTCGCGTTCGATCAGGTCGGCGTGCTTGTCGAACAGAGCCCGACGCCATTTGCCGCCCGCGGACGGCAGGGATTGCAGCGTGGCGAGTGCGACATTGCTGGACACCGCGCCTGCGGCACTTGCGGCGGTGAGGATGATATCGGCCTGCTCAGCTGCGCAGTCAATCGTCTCCTTGGCACGACCGTAGAGGCGGACCAGCTGCAGGCGGCTGGCAGGGAGCGGGTGTGGTCCTTCTAGCACCTCCTCAAACATTGCTTGGGCCTCGGCGTCGCGGCCGACATTCTTGAGTGCCTTGGCGTGGTGATGGCGGATCTCTGTCTCGGTGCGACTGTCGAGCCCGCCGAGCGCCGCGAGGCGCTCGTAAACCGGGAGGCGCGCACGCAGATTGTCCTTGGCGGCACCGACGGAATCGAGCTTGTCATGTCGATAGAGCCCTTCGATCGTCTCGAGCACGGCGCGGACCTGCGCTGAGCGTGGCGCGGCGGCGTTGACCGCCAAGGCTTCCGCAGCGTCGGCTGGGTCCGGCAGGAGGTTAGGGCGCGTCTCACCAGGCTTCCAGATCTCAAGCAGCGCTACGAGGAATGCCGGACGCGGATCGCGTGCGGCGAGCACCTCGAGCTTAGCGCGCATCGTCGAGGCGAGTACGCGGAGCGCGAGGCCTTCCTCAGCCATTAGCGCCTCGATCACGTTCTCCAGCGTGTCGTCGAGCGCCGCCGTGCGCTCGGGCGTCAGCCAGCGTTGCGTCATGACGCTCGCTTGAATTATGTCGTGGAGGCGTAGCGTGCTCGGCCGGTCGGGCGCAGTGAGACCGTGCTGACGCAGCTTGGCGATGCCGATCCCGCCGATCGCGCGGCGCAGGAACCGCAGATCGCAGCTCGCTTGGCCCAACCATTCGAACAGCTGGAGCTCGTGGCCGAGCGCCGACCTCAGGCGGCCAAGCAACCGGTCGGCAAGACGCTGATCGCCCAAAGTTAACTCGGGGATCGCGGCACAGTCTTCGGCGATGTCGTTCCAGCTCGTGCCGTCCTTGACGACGCGGTTGACGAGCGCGAGGCTGAGCGGGTGGCCGCCGACGGTGTGCAGCAGCGCGTCGAGGATGGCGTCGGGACAGGGATCAGCGAGACCATGATCGAGGATCGCGCGCGCCTCGTCGCGCAACAGCATCGGGACCACCACGTCCCCCTCGCGCGGCGTACGCCGGGTGAGAATGATGTGCGAGCCGTCGCCGCAAAAGGGCGCAAGCTCGTCAGCTCCAATCGTGTCGGCGATGTCGTCAATGATCAGCAGGCAGCGATGCGCGCGGAGCATCGCCGCAACATTGCGGCTGTCGCCGCCGCGCCAGAGCGCGATCGCCTTAAGGTCGGCG
This sequence comes from Novosphingobium sp. CCH12-A3, assembly GCF_001556015.1. Classification (NCBI taxonomy): domain Bacteria; kingdom Pseudomonadati; phylum Pseudomonadota; class Alphaproteobacteria; order Sphingomonadales; family Sphingomonadaceae; genus Novosphingobium; species Novosphingobium sp. CCH12-A3. The sequence goes on from NZ_LSIA01000038.1 coordinate 3,401, forward strand.
GTGCGGCGTAGTGTGTCGCCGTCGATCCACATGCAGGTGTCGTATCTCCCGCGATGTTCCTCGGCATAGGCGGCAGCGGCCTCGGATTTTCCTAGCCCGCCGATGCCTGCTATGGTCGCGACTGGGCCGCAAGCGGCGAGCGCGTCGGCGATCATCGCGCCGACCTCGGGCCGATCGACATGGCGTGAATCGACGCCCGGCACCGCAAGGCTGGCGGCGGCGGCGTCGATGATCGCCCCGAGCGCGGGCAGATGCTCGACTAGATCGTCGATTGCCGCGTCGCTCGGCAGCAACTCGTCTACGATCACCTCGGCGATGCGGCGCGCATCGTAAACATGGAGCGCGCGCGCGAGCATACCCGGCCATTGCTGCGTTCGCAGGGTGAAGGCCGGGATGATTCCCTCACCCGCCTTGCGCGAGGACAAGAGGTAGATGTCGGCGACGGTGGGATGCTTGCGCAGGACGTGGAGCAGGTCGTCCCTAGCCTTGGGCATCAACCCCGAAAAATAGTCCTGATCGATCGAATATTCGGCGCCGACTTCGCCGGCATCGTCATAGCTGTCAATAGTGTGCCCGACCGGGCTCAGCTGGGCGTTGAGGCCACGATGAACGAGGACCACGTCCAAGTGATGGTCGAGGAATTTTGCCCCGAAGCGTTCGAACATCGGTCCCGGGCCGATGCGGCCTATCCCGTCCATCAGCCGCGCAGTATAGTCGTCCGTGAACAAAGCGAAGTTCGTTTCGGTGCCGGGTAGACCGGGTCTGTC
>NZ_LSIA01000039.1:0-560 GCF_001556015.1 Novosphingobium sp. CCH12-A3
AGGTTGGCCATGCCGATCTTGATGCGGGCGCGGGCAATGCCAATGGTGCGCACGATCAGGCCCATGCGGTGCTTTTGCCCGGCAAAGACGTGTTCGACTGCCGAGCGGATGGCTGAGCGCTTCGCATTGGCTCTGGCGACACGCTCGGGCATGGCACGGCGGTTCGGCTTGCGCTGGTGGATGTGGCTCTTGAACATACCCTTCTCAAGGAAGGCCTCGTTCTTCTTCGACCGGTAGGCGGTATCGGCCCAGACGCCCGAGCCGGTGTTGCTCGTGCTGATCAGATTCGGCAACCGGGCGCCGTCATGGGCATTGGCGGCGCTGGCATCCCAGGTGCGGATCAGCCCATGGGCTTTGTCGATGCCGATGTGGTTCTTGTAGCCGAACATCGGGATGGCGAGATCGACCGGCTTGAAGGCCTTGGGATCGGCACCCTCCTTCACCTTGGCTTTGGTGTATTTCACGCTCCAACGGACATCGCGATCCTTCTGGCGGAGCCGGGCTGGCTTTGCCTTCCATGCCTCCGGGATCCGGCCGTCCTTGATCGCTGCCTTCTCCTC
>NZ_LSIA01000004.1:0-3071 GCF_001556015.1 Novosphingobium sp. CCH12-A3
CGGGTCGTCAAGCTAACCCACTGATACCACTCAACTTAGTTTCGGATCGGGCTCTAAAGTTTATCCGCTTGGCGAATAAGCTTTGCATACGTATGGCCCGCATGACTTGCACCGGGGGGGGGTCAAATGGTCGTGAATTCAAATGCAGACGAGCAGCAATATTCTGTGGCGACGATGGCCATACATATCAATACTTTAAGAACACTGATCTCATGCCTGCTGCCCATGGCAGCGAAGAATGCCGATGATCCGTCACTCTGGATCGCGCAATTTGAAGCTCTGGCATTGCGAAGTGCCGATTACGCCGCATTCGAGGCCTCAGGCGCTGTTGATCCCGAGCTGATGAAGGCGGCAGTCATCAGTTCGCTGGAAGAGATTCTCGGCGCGGCAAGCGCGCCGTCGTTCACGTTCAGGGCTGAGGCGCCACCATACGCCCGCTAGGCTGACGAGCTTAGCCCGGATCATGTTGCCGGCAGCAAGGGCGGACGACGCTCGTGCGTGGCTGGCCGCGGCTGCCCGCCAGCTGGCGAACAAGCATGGAGGCTGAGTGGGAACTTCCAGCCGCTGCGGTGCACTCCTGCCGCAACGATTCCATGGATCAGACATTGATTGCTGATGTTTGATCCGACACCAGAAAACCCTCTGTCCGCTCCAGATCAGGCTCTCGTTGCGCTGCTGCGTGCCTTGAAGGCGCGGCGCTATGTCTTCGTCACGCCAACTCCGGCGACGCACGCGCGGATCCGTGCCCGCGAGCCGACACGCGATGCCGCAGACCTGCGCGACGCATTGGGATGGAACATGCCGTTCGCCAAGGACCTGCTCGATCCGGAGATCCGCGACCTCCTCGACGCAGCCGGCGCGCTCGACAGGTTTCGGGACGGGCGATGGAAGTGCACCTTGCGCGTCTCCAGTCTCGGCACCGACCTGTATCTCCACTCTTCCTACCCGACCATTTCGGAAGACGCCGTCTTCTTCGGGCCGGACAGCTATCGTTTCGCAAGCCTCGTCCAGCGCGAACTCGCACCGCTTGCCCTGGCAGATGGTTGCCACCTCGTAGACATCGGCACCGGGTCCGGGGTGGGCGCCATCACGGCCGCGCAGGTACAGCCGGGTCTCCAGTTGACCATGACCGATATCAACCCGAACGCCTTGCGTCTGGCCCGGATCAACGCCTGCGCAGCGGGCATCAGGGTTCGTTCGGTCCAGGGGGAGACCCTCGACGGCGTCCGCGGGCCCATCGACATTGCCCTGGCCAATCCTCCCTACATGATCGACCGCAAAGCGCGTGCCTATCGTGACGGCGGCGACATGCACGGAGGTCAGGTCGCTTATGACATGGCCGTTGCAACAGTGGAGCGCCTGTCGTCCGGAGGAAAGTTCATCCTCTATACCGGCAGTGCGATCCTTCGCGGGCAGGATCACCTGCACGAAGCGCTTGGTGCGATGGCATCGGGCTACGACTGCGACTTCCGCTATCAGGAGATCGATCCGGACGTCTTCGGCGAGGAGCTAGAAACTGACGCCTATGCCGCTGTCGAGCGCATAGCGCTCATTTCAGCGGTTTTCACGCGGCATGGCCAGAAAGCCCGTACAGCCAATGCCCGATGAAACCGAGCGCGGCGAACAGTTGCCGGGAACGATGGACCGGACCAAGCGCTTCACCCATATGCGCATTTCGAACTGGATGAGCCTCGGGCTTGAAAGCTGGACCTTGGCGGCAGAAGCGTCTGCGGTGATCGCCCTGCGCCTTGCGAGGTTCACCACCTGGGATGCCCGCTCGCAACACGAAGTGCTGCTGATGGTTTCCGAGAAGATCGGTACTGCCCTGGAACTGCAACAACGCGCAATCACTGGGCAGCTTGGACGGACGCCATACTCGGCCGCGAGCGCCTGTCTTGTGCACTATCGCAAGGCCGTGGTGGCCAACCGGCGGAGGTTGTCCAGGCTGCGGCACTGACGGGGACGTTGCATTGAATCCCGGCGCCGTGAAACCAGCGGCCCCCTGCGCCGTTGCGCCGTTGGACGGGGTAGCGGAGTGCGCGGCTATGGCTTGGTCCTATCGCATCATCGATCACGGTCACTATTTTGCTCTTCACGCGGTGGAGGAAGGCAGCGCCGGCGAACTGCTGCAGTGTTCATCCAAGCCGATCGACTTTGCCTTCGACGCAGCCGGCGGGCCCGACAAGGTGGTCACCGAGCTGGAAATGGCCCTGAAAGCTGCTTCGAAGGCTCCCGTGCTGCCCATGCCACAAGAGTGACGCACCAGTCCAAAGCGAGCGGATCATGCCGGGCGCTGGCTGGTTGACAGGCTATCCCAACCTGATCCGGCGCGAAGAGATCTGGGAAGCTTCATTGAGGTTCAACGCTATAGGAACCAGCGGTTGTGAACACGTGCTGATTGAGGAGTGCCTTTCGCAAGCCAGAACACGCTAATCTCGACGTGCAGGAAGCCGGGCAGCCTTCGACTTGGTGGCTAGCGAAAGATTCTGTCTGGCTGCTTGGAAGGGCTTTGGGCTGGTCAGATGCAGGCGATAAAGGTCGCGCGACTTTGGGCCTTACCATTCCTCAAATGGGTCCCATCTGGGTCCGAATCGCGCTACAGCTGGACCGCGATTTCCAGAGTGCTATATTGTCGTCGCTCGCTTGACGCTTAGGGCGTTGTTGCAGCTGGACCGCGATTTCTGAAATGCTTTGATGGCTAGCAGAGCGAAGTGAAGTGCCGGGGTCGCAGCTGGACTGCGATTTCGGAAAAGCTGTGACAGATGGGCGTCTAACCAGTTGAATTGGGATTGGGAAAAACCCTATCTGTCACAGCGAAAATGCGCTTGATCTTCAATGGCGAGTGCCGACTCGCGTTCTTCGAAACGCCTCGCAAGCAATGGAGCAAGGCGTTGGATCGCCACAGACACAGGCGAAATAGTACCGCCCAGACGCAAATCATGCCCGATCAGCCGGGAAAGCCCTTGTTTTGCTTCTGGAGTGCCAGACATGATATCTTCGTCGATCATCCGCCGAACTAGAGCAGATTCCGATCACTCTGGCTCATACCCGGCGGCGATAAAATAGTTGGT
>NZ_LSIA01000040.1:0-7114 GCF_001556015.1 Novosphingobium sp. CCH12-A3
AAGGTCTCCGCCTCGCCCTCGCTGCTGGGCGAGACGCTGGCCGAGGTGCTGAAGGAAAGGGTGTAAACCCAACGCCTTGTGGCAAGAACATCAGAGCCCCTGCGAAAGCGGGGGCTCTTTTTCTTGTGCGTCAGGCCCGCCGCCGTGCCGCAGCCTCAGTGGCATCTGCGCGAAAAGGCAATTCTTCGTAAGCCGGGGTAAAACCAAGCCGGCGATAGAGTTCGGGACGGAGGTAAGGAAAGGCGTCGCCGGCGTCTTCGTGGACGCGGGCGCATTCGCCCAGGAATGTGTCGATCGTGCGAAAAAGGCCGCGTTTCATGGTTTGCCAATTGTTAGCGGGAATGCGCCGTAGACTTTTGCGGCAGGCCTGCTGAGTCGCGCCAACGCATTCGAATCTCGTCAAGATTCCGCAACGTGGTCGCCATCCGGAGAGCTTTCCAACTCTTGCGGACTCTCGGGCAACTCTACCCCGACTCTCCGGGGCAGAGCCCCAACTCTCCCCGGAGATTGAAGGGCAAAGCCTATTCGCCGACCTTCACAGCAGGGACCTGCGCATCGGGCAGTTTCGCCCCCATAGCATTGGCCAAGGTCGGAGCGATCGCGCGCATATCGATCTCGCCCAGACTGCGCCCGCTGGCCACGCCCTTGCCCATCACGAGGAAAGTCGATCGCATCTCGGGCATTGCCGGAAAATAGCCGTGCATCCCCTTGTAGCGCGAGGGTTTTGAGAGCGGCGCGTCGACCGCAAAGTTCCCTGCCAGTGCGCCCGGCTTCAGATCGACGAAGAAGCTGGCCTGCGGATTGCCACCCAGTCTGGCAATCTCCGCCCTGTCGATGACCTTTGCGATCTTCGCCTGTGGATCGGCGGCAAGCTTTTCCAACAGTGCTCCGACCAGACCGCTGAGCGCGGCGTCATCGGGGCGGGCGAGGACGATGGCGATCGAGCCGCCCGACGGCCACGGCATGGCGTCCCACGATGCAACCTTGCCGTCGGCGCCAAGCTTGATGAGGCCAGCGTCGATGAAGGGGCGGAACAGGTTCACTTCGGTGTCGGTGGCGACGAAGCCGTGGTCGCTGACCAGCGCGATTGTCGCGTCGGGGCGCGCGGCGAGTTCGGCAGCGACGAGTTTGCCGACTGCCGCATCCAGACGTTCGAGCACGGCATTGGCCTCGGCGCTCCCCGGGCCAAAAAGGTGTTCCTCATGGTCGAGCGCAGCGAGGTAGACCGTCAGGAACTCCGGCTTCTTCGTCTCGATCAGGCGCACGGCGAACTTCGTGCGGTTCTCGTCCGCCTCGACACCTTCGTCGATCCCGTCGGCATAGGCGCCGCAATCGTGTTCGAGCGCTTCGTAGAGGCCGTCCGTCGCCAGCGCGCGGATCAGCTTGCGGTCATCGCCGTGGCCCGAACGCCAGATCTGCGGCATGTTCCAGGTGAGCGACTTGACCCCGACGCTGACTGGCCAGTGGACGTTGCCGGTGGTGAGGCCCGCCGCCTTGGCGGCGTCCCACAGCGTGGGCGCGGTGATGTCCTGCGCGTACCAGTACCAGCCGCCGTAGTTGATCTGCCTGGGATCGAAGGTGGTGTTGCTGACGATGCCGTGCATCGCCGGGGCGACGCCGGTGAGCAGCGTAGTGTGACTGGGATAGGTGACAGTGGGAAGATTGCCCATCACACCAGTGGCATAGGCCCCTTCCTTGAGGAACCGGCGCAAGTTGGGAATCCTGAGGCCACGCTTGTCGGCTTCAAGCACGTCGCCGGGGCGCAGACCGTCGATCGAGATCAGCAGGACGGACTTGCGTGCTTCCTGGGCCTTAACGACGACGGGCGCCATGCTGCCAAGCAGCACGACGCCCGCCATCAGGGCCCTTGCGGATGAAAGGCCGCGCATCATCAGAAGCCCGCCTTGAGCGTGACGAAGACCTGACGCGGCGCGCCTGCCAGCAGGGTCTGGCTGTCACCGCTGAAGCCGAAGCCGTTGGAGCCGATTGTGGCGACATAGCGCTTGTCGAACAGGTTCACCGCGTTCACCTGCAGTTCGATCGGCTGGCGCTGGCCGATGTTCAGGCGATAGCCGATGGTGGCATCGACGAGCGCGCGACCGGGCACCGACTGGTCGTTGAGGTAGGTGAAGTAGCGCTTCGACATCCAGTTCACGCCGACCCGGCCGAACACGGTGTCACCATCATACGACAGTTCGCCGCGCAGCAGGTGCTTGGGGGTATCGACCACGGTCTTGCCCTTGGTGGGACGGATGGTGGTGACGCCACCCGCGGTGATGACCACATCATCGCGGTACGTGGTATCATTGTAGCTGTAGGACGCGAAGGCGCCGAAGCCACCCGGCAGCTTCACGTCCATCGCCGCTTCGATGCCGAGGGCGCGAACCGAACCGACGTTCTGCAGGGCGTTGGTGGCCCCGACGATGCCGAGCGAAGTCGGGATGACCAGCAGGCGATCGCGGAAATAGACATAATAGCCTGCGAGCGAGGCATTCACGATACCGGTGTTGTACCGCAAGCCCGCTTCATAGGTGTCCGAGCTTTCCGGCTTGATCGTGTCCTTGATCGCATCGAAGCCAGCCTGCGTTGACGAGAACGGGCCGCTGGTGGTGGAAGCCTGATAGGCGCGCGTCACCTGCGTGAAGCCCGCAAAGGCTTCGAGACCGTTGCCGAACTTGTAGTTCAGGCCGACATGCGGCTGGAACCAGTCCTCGACCTTTAGGTCACCGGTGGCGCGGCTGTTGGTATTGACCAGCGCGAAGGCGTTGGTGTCGACCGAATAGCCCTTCCAGCCCAGATTCACCTTGAGATCGCCAAGGTCGATATCGTCCGAAACGTAGTATTGCAGCGTGTCGGTTTCGAACGCGATGGACCACTGCGTGAAGAACGGGTTGCGCTGGAAATCAAGGTGATCGCGGCCCGGATTGGTGCGGCTTTCGTATCCATAGAAGCGGCGCGACTGGATGAAGTCGTTCTTTTCATACCAACCGCCGACGAGCAGCCTGTTGAAGCCGAATTCGCCCGTCCACGAGGCGAACACACCCTTGCGCTTGATGTCGTATTCGGTCGTGCGGATCGACATCGGCACGCCCGACGGGCTGGCCAGATACGGCGTGCCCCAAGTGCCCTGTCCGTCGTTCTCGTGGTAATAGCCCTTGATGGCGAACTTGCCGGTATCGCCGGTCTGGATGGTCAGGCCCAGCGCGGCAAGTGTATCCTTGCGCAGGCCCGAAGCATCATAATAGGCGTCATCGGCAATGACGATCGGCGACGGATAGGTGGTGCCTGCAGCGGGGTTGGTCGGCGTGACGCCGCTATAGCCGGTATTCGCGGCAATATCGGCAATGTTGATGGCTTCGGCATAGCGCGAGGGACCGAAGTTGTCCCAGTCATAGCCAAGGCGCTCGATCATCTCGAGGCTGAGATCCTGGTAGTCCTGCTCTGCGCGGTCGGAATAGCTGATGTAGCCATCGAGATCGACGGTTTCGCCCAGCGGCAGCACGGCCTTGGCATTGGCCATGAACGTGCGCTGCTTGCCATCGCCCTTCCACTTCTTGCCATCCTGATACTGGACCGAGGCGTAGCCGCGCGCGCCGTCAGCCGTGCCGAGCGCGACGCGGGCGAAACCACGGTATGTCTCCGCCGAACCATAGGAGGCTGACACGTCGGCTCCGGGCACGTCCTTGGGATCGATCGAGAAGAACTCGAGCGTACCGCCGAGGTTGTTGGTCGACTGTGCCGCAATCGAGCCCGAACCCTGGCTGACGCGCGTCACGCCGATGTTCTCGGGGCTGATCGCGCGGCTGATGTGAAGGCCGTTGGCATTGCCGTAGGACATGTCGCCCAGCGGAATGCCATCGAGATTGAAGCCAAGCTGGTTCTGGCTGAAACCGCGGATCGTGACGCGGGTGGACCATTCGTAGTTGCCGAAAGCGTCGGCCGACTGGAAATTGACCGAGGGCAGCTTTTCGATGGCCTTCAAGGGGCTGGTGCCCGAGGCGAGGATGGTCAGTTCCTGCGTGGAAAGTTCCTGCACCTGGCGGGTCTGGCCCGAACCCAGGACAACGATTTCGGCGTTGGCGGAATCCGCAGCGGCAGCCGCGTCAGCAGCTGGGGCGACGTCTTCTGCGGCAAAAGCCGGGGCAGCCACTGCAAAGGCAGCAATGGGCGAAGCGCTGGCGAGCAGCACGGCGACGATACGCATGGTGTTATCCCTCATAGACCACATCGGTGTGGCGAGGGCCTGCTAGGCGCGGGCTGTTGCAGGATGATGGAGATTCGGCGTCAGATCAGCGACATCGGCGTGACGATGAGTTGACAGCAATCATCCGGAACAGGACTGTCACGCGACTGTAACGCGAGATGCGCAATGGCCTTTAAGATGTCAGCGGGGGAATGCAGCGTGCAGATTGAAGACTTGCCGCCGGTTCAGGAGCGGTTCTTCAATCGCGAGCTGAGCTGGCTGGCCTTCAACCGGCGCGTCCTGGCCGAGGCAGTCAACCCCGACTATCCCTTGCTGGAACGGCTGCGCTTTCTTTCGATCAGCGGCAGCAATCTCGACGAATTCATGATGGTGCGCGTGGCAGGAATCGCCGCGCAGGTCCGCCGCCAGATCGACGAACTTTCGATCGACGGAAAGACCCCGCAGCAGCAGCTGGGTGCGCTGCTCGACGCGGTGAAGGACCTGATCGATTCCCAGCAGGACGTGCTGGCCGATCTGAAGGACGAACTGGCCGAGGCCGGCATCCGCATCATCGACAACGATGCCCTGAACAAGGGCGAGGCCGAGTGGCTGCGCGACTACTTCGAGGAGCACGTCGTCCCGGTGCTGACGCCGCAGGCGATTGACCCGGCACACCCCTTCCCATTCATCGCCAACCAGGGCACCGGCATCCTGTTTCAGCTGCAGCGCACCGCCGATGGCGCAGCAGTGACGGAAATGATCCTGATCCCCCCTGCCCTGCCGCGCTTCGTGCGTCTGCCGGGGCCCAGGGCTTCGTGGGTGGGGATCGAGGAACTGGTTCGGCGCCATGCGACACTGCTGTTTCCGGGGTTCAAGATCCTGGGTGACGGCACCTTCCGCGTGCTGCGCGACAGTGACATCGAGATCGAGGAAGATGCCGAGGATCTGGTGCGCTACTTCCGCACCGCCATCCAGCGGCGGCGGCGTGGCAAGGTGATCCTCCTGCACCTGCAGGAGAACTTCGACGCCGACGCCGAGAAGCTGCTGCGCCAGCAGCTCAGGCTTGATCATGCGCTGGTCATCAAGAGTCGGGGACTGCTGGCGATCAGCGGGCTGTCTGCCGTGATCGAAGAGGACCGCCAGGATCTGAAATTCGATCCATACAACCCGCGCTATCCCGAACGCATTCTCGAGCATGACGGCGATTGCTTTTCCGCCATCCGCGAGAAGGATCTGGTGATCCATCACCCGTACGAAAGCTTCGAGGTGGTGATCGACTTCCTGCGGCAGGCCGCAGCCGACCCTGACGTGGTGGCGATCAAGCAGACGCTTTATCGGGCCGGGAAGCAGTCCGCCGTGATCGCGGCGTTGATCGCTGCGGCCGAGGCGGGCAAGTCGGTGACGGCGGTGGTCGAACTCAAGGCGCGCTTCGACGAGGAGCAGAACCTGATGTGGGCGGCACAGCTGGAACGGGCCGGCGTTCAGGTGATCTACGGCTTTGTCGACTGGAAGACCCACGCCAAGGTGAGCATGGTGGTGCGGCGTGAAGGTGGCGGATATCGCACATACTGCCACTTCGGCACCGGCAATTATCACCCGGTTACTGCGCGCATCTATACCGACCTGTCGTTCTTCACCGCCGATCCGCGCATGGGGCGCGATGCCGGGCAGCTGTTCAATTTCGTGACTGGCTATGTCGAGCCCAAGCACACCGAACTGCTGGCGATCAGTCCGATCAACCTGCGCGAGAGGCTTTACGAATGCATCGAGCGCGAGGTGATGCTGGCGAAGAAGGGCCGCCCGGCGATGATCTGGGCCAAGCTCAACCAGCTGACCGATCCCGACCTTATCGACCGGCTCTATCTTGCCAGCATGGCAGGCGTGGAGATCCGGCTGGTGGTGCGCGGGATATGCTGCCTGAAGCCCGGGGTGCCGGGACTTTCGGAGACGATCGAGGTCAAGTCGATCATCGGACGCTTCCTCGAACACAGCCGCATCTGGGCCTTTGGCAACGGCGCGAACCTGCCGAACAAGCGGGCGCGGGTGTTCATCTCGTCGGCCGACGGGATGAGCCGCAACATGGGACGGCGGGTGGAAGTGCTGGTGCCGGTCAAGAACCCGACGGTGCACGATCAGATCCTCGACCAGGTGATGCTGGCCAACCTGCTGGATACCGAACAGAGCTGGGAACTGGGACCGGACGGCGAGTACGAGCGGTTCGAGAAGGGCGACCCCTCGTTCAACCTCCACGGCTATTTCATGACCAACCCGTCGCTTTCCGGGCGCGGTGCAGCGCTTTCCAAGGGAAGAAAGGTTCCAAAGCTTGCGTTGCGGCGCGGCGCGGCTAACCGTGGCTGAGTGAAGGCTCAAACCACCATCTACGATTGGGCGCAATCGCGCGCGATCATCGACATCGGCTCCAACACCGTGCGGCTGGTGGTCTATGGCGGGCCGCCGCGTGCTCCCGTGACGCTGCTCAATGAGAAGGTGACAGCCAAGCTTGGCAAGCATGTGGCCGAGACGGGCCGGCTTTCCGACAAGGCGGTGGACAGCGTGCTGGCGGCGCTGCGGCGCTACAAGGCGCTGCTCGATCTGGCGCAAGTGCCGCGCGTGGACGTGGTGGCGACGGCGGCGGCGCGCGATGCGACCAACGGGCCGGCGTTTCTGGCGCGCATTCGCGAGATCGGTTTCGAGCCGCGATTGCTCTCGGGCGTCGAGGAGGCCGAGACCAGCGCGACGGGGGTGCTTGGTGCCTTTCCGGGGGCTTCGGGGATCGTGGGAGACCTTGGCGGGGGAAGCCTCGAACTGGTCGATATTGCCGATGGCGGAACGAGCCATGGGGTGAGTCTGCCGCTGGGCTCGCTGCGCCTGCCGCCGTTGCGGGCGCGGGGCGACCGGGTGTTCGTGCGCGAGATCAGCCGGATGCTGGCG
>NZ_LSIA01000041.1:0-620 GCF_001556015.1 Novosphingobium sp. CCH12-A3
GCGCCTGATACTCGAACAGGTTGAGCAGCACCTGCCCGAAATTGTTGCCGCCGCTATCCTTCATCATGATGTCGCGCGAGCGCGCCATCTCGCCGCCGGGAAAATCACGATCGGAGAAGTGGTCGCTTGGGGGAGGCGGCGGGGGCGCATTGCCGGCCGGAAGCGCCGTGCCGGTCATTTGCATGCCGGGCATGGCGGGCATTCCCGGCATCGTTGTCTGGCCATGCTGCGAATGGTCCATACCCGGCATCTCCGGCATCTCCGGCATCGCGGGAGACGCGGGTTGCGGCTGACCGGCCGCATCTCCCTGCGGCGCAGGACTGGCCTGGTGCTGCGAATGGTCCATCGCCGAGGTGGCGTCCGGCGCTGGTGTCTGAGCGCGCGGCCTGGCGGCGGCCTTGTCCTTCTTCTTCTCCTGCGCCGGCGCCACTTCGCCCGGCGGCGCCATGCCGGGCATGCCGTGCATCGAATGATCCTGGGCAAAGGCGGGCGCGGCAGCGAAAAGGGCGATCGCGCTCACCAGCGGCGTGAGGATGCGGGTCATTACGCGTCTCCCTTCGGACGGACGCTCACGACCCGCATCATCCCTGCATGCATGTGGTAGAGGAGATGACAGTGGA
>NZ_LSIA01000042.1:0-5013 GCF_001556015.1 Novosphingobium sp. CCH12-A3
TCCACGGGGCGGGCGGGCCGCTGAAGGTCAACTGGGGTGAGAATTCGCACCACCCGCTCTATCGCGGGATCATCGAGGCCGGGCGGCAGGCCGGGCACAAGGTCACGCACGATTTCAACGGGGCGGATCAGGAGGGCTTCGGCCGCTACCAGCTGACCATCCACGAGGGACAGCGCTGGAGTGCGGCGCGCGGCTACCTCGCGCCGATTGCGGGCAAGCGCGGCAACCTGAACGTGGTGACCGGCGCGCGGGTCCACCGCGTCGTGGTGGAGAACGGGCGCGCTGTGGGCGTGGAATATTCGCTGGGGCAGGGAAAACCGGTCAGCCGCGCCAGCGCGACGCGCGAGGTGCTGCTTTGCGCAGGCGCGTTCCAGTCCCCGCAGATCCTCCAGCTCTCCGGCATCGGCGATCCCGAGGCGCTGAAGGCCAAGGGCGTTGTGCCGGTCCATGTGCTGAAGGGCGTGGGCGCGAACCTGCAGGATCATCTTGATGTCACGCTCAACTGGGCCTGCACCCAGCCGATCTCGCTCTATAACGAAATCAAGGGGTTGCGGCAGCTCAAGGTCGGGCTGCAATACCTGCTGACCGGCAAGGGCACCGGACGGCAGAACGGGCTGGAGGCCGGCGCTTTCCTCAAGTCGCGCCCCGATCTCGATCGGCCCGACCTGCAGATTCACTTCGTCATCGCGATCATGCAGGAACATGCCAAGGTCCAGGCCAAGCGTGATGGCTTCACCATCCACGTCTGCCAATTGCGCCCGGAAAGCCGGGGGCAGGTCTCGCTCAGTAGCGCCGATCCTTATGCCGACCCTGCGATCCTTGCGAACTTCCTCGCCGCCGAGGAGGACCGCCGCGTGGTGCGCGAGGGCATCCGCATCGCCCGCGAGGTGGCGGGGCAGGAGGCATTGGCACCCTATCGCGGCGAGGAGATCTGGCCCGGGGCGCATGTGCAATCCGATGCCGACATCGACGCCTGGGTGCGCGCCAGGGGCGAGACGATCTACCACCCGGTCGGCACTGCGAAGATGGGCACGCGCGATGACCCGATGGCGGTGGTGGACAAGGACTGCAAGGTCATGGGCCTCGAAGGCCTGCGGGTGATCGATGCCTCGGTCATGCCGACGCTGATCGGTGGCAACACCAATGCGCCGACGATCATGATCGCCGAGAAGATCGCCGACGTGATCCGGGGGCGGCCGCCGCTTGCTCCGGCCGATACGCGGGTGGCGGAACTGGTGTGATAATGTGATGAATGCCATTGCGCGAGGAGGACCGGCTGGGCCACCTTGCCGCGCATGATCAAGCGTCTGTTCGGCAAGCATCCCGTCCTCACTACCGCAGGCGCCGTGGCGCTGGGCAGCCTTGGCGTGGGCACCGAGCTGTGGGCCTGTGCCGATACCTCGTGCTATCCCGGCTGGCAGCTGGGTGCGCTGGACTATGACTGCGCAGGCCGCGCGCTGATCAGCCCCGGCAACGATACGCGCATCAACATGGTCATGCTGATGCAGAGCGTGCAGCCGGGGGTGGCACTGTCTGCCGAGGCGAAGATTGATCCCAACGATCCGCAGTTCGGCAAGGTTTTCGTGTCGTGGGAAGGCTTGCGCGCTTCGCTGTGGCCTGAGCCGGAGGCGCCCGAGCCGGATTATGACGAGAAGAAGTGCTCTGAGGCTGAGGCGGGTAGTGCCGATTTCCTTGCGGCGCTGGCGGCAGACAAGGGCGTGCCGGCGGGGGAACGCGCCACGCTTACAGCGCTGCGGGCGACTGCAGGGTGCCATGACGGCGAGTGGAATGACGCGGCAATTTCCAGCCAGCAGGGCCGCGCTTTCCTCTCCTACCTGAAAGCCGCCGATGCCTTCCACAAAGCGGACTATGCGGCTGCGGAAACGGGCTTTGCCACGCTGGCCAAGGCTAACAACGCGTGGATTGCCGAGACGGCGCGCTACATGCCGATCCGCATCGACCTGCGTCGGGCGGCGGCAACGTCGCTTGACGAGTGGGGCGATTTTGCCGGACCTGAAAAGGTCGATCGCGCGGCGCTGACATCGGCGGCACGTGCGATCGATGCCTATCTCACTGCCTATCCCAAGGGCCGCTATGCGGCCTCTGCACAAGGCCTGAAGCGGCGCGTGGCATGGCTGGGCGGCGATACCGATACGCTGGTCGGCACCTACGAGGCGCTGCTCAAGACGACGCCCGCATCAAGTGTCGAGGCGGCCTATCTCGTCGAGGAAATCGACCGCAAGCTGCTTGATCGCGAGGATGCGGCAGCCGTCGTGGCAAAGCAGGGGAAGGCGCCGCTGCTGCTGGCGCTGGCCGACATGAAGATGATGCGGCCGGTCTACGATGGCCCAGCGGTGGGGCTGTCTGCCGCAGAGCTTGCGGCGCATAAAGCGCAGCTCTTGGCCTATCCCGATCTCTACGGCCTGCTCGAAGCCACGCGGATCACTTATGCTGGCGAGAATGCGAAGCCGATCCTCTCGATCCTGCCGGATGCGGCGCGGGCGAAGGGGATGACGCCGCTGGCCTTCAGCCGCCAGATGGTGCGCGGGCAGGCGCTCTCGGCCTTGCGCGATCCCAACGAGGCGGGATTCTGGCGCGAGCTGATCGGCGCGGCGAGCCCGTTCCACCAGCGCCCCTTGGCCGAACTCGGCCTTGCCCTGCGATGGCAGCGTGACGGGCGCGTGGATCAGGTCTTCGCACCGGGATCCCCGGTGCAGGAGCAATCGATCCGCGAAGTGCTGTTGCAGACCGTTGCGAGCCCGACGATCCTGCGCGCCAGCGCGGCCGACGCCTCGCGTTCGGACCATGAGCGCGACGTTGCGCGCTTCGCCCTGCTGCACAAGGACCTGACGCGCGGCGCGTTCGCCGATTTCACGCGCGATGTGGCGCTGGTGCCTGCCGATGCCAACACCGATGGCGGGCTGTGGGGCTTTGCCAGCCAGCAGAGCGTGCCGGTGGGCCTGTTTACCAAGGGCCAGTGGTCGGACGGCTTTGCCTGTCCGGCGATTGCGCAGACCGCCGCCACGCTCGCCCGCAATCCGGCTGACCAACGCGCGCGCCTGTGCCTCGGCGATTTCTGGCGCCTGAACGGCTTTGATGGCTTCGCCCTGCACGCGCCGGGCGATGGCGCCAACGTTCTCGGAAGCGCGCCAGACCTTTTCCCCGGCAAGGCCAGCTATCGCGATGCGATCTATGCCGCGATCATCGCTGACAAGGCGGCCCCGGCAGACCTGCGCGCCTATGCGCTCTACCGCGCGGTGCGCTGCTATGCGCCTTCGGGCTACAATGGCTGCGCGGGGCCTGCGCGGACCACGGCGGAACTCGAGGCGGCGCAGGTGCCGCTGGCGGTCCGCAAGGGCTGGTACGACGAGCTGAAGAAGCGCTACCCGCAAAGCCAGTGGGCCAGAACGCTGCGCTTCTACTGGTGAACTGGCGCGCGATTGCCTTTGCCGCTGCGCTGCTCCTCACCGGATGCGAGCGGCAGCCAGACGCGCCGCGCGTGCGGGCCGAAACGGCTGAGGCAGTGTTCGTCTGGCCCGGCGTCCATCCTGCGCCTGAGATAAAGGCGCGCACCGTGTACCTGCTCGATGGCGAAGTGCGGCGCGATGGCGCAGCGCGGCTGCATCGGCTGCGCATGGGCATCCCGCGCTTGCCCGGGCGGACGCTGTGGCTGGTCGTGCGAGCCGAGCGGCTCGACTGGACCGACGCCACCCGAGCCGCGATCCTCGCCGACCTTGCGCAGTGGCGTGCGGCGGGTAACGAGGTGGCGGGCCTGCAGGTCGATTTCGATGCCGCCACCAAGGGCCTGTCAGGCTACGCCGCGTTCCTCAAAGACCTGCACGCCCGCCTGCCCAGGGACGTCCGTCTCTCGATCACCGGCCTGATGGACTGGAGCGCCAATGGCGATCCCCGCGCGCTTGCCCAACTTGCCGGCACGGTCGACGAAGTGGTGATCCAGACCTACCAGGCCCGCTCCACGATCCCCGGCTACGAAGCCTACTTCGCGAAACTGGCAAATTTCCCAATTCCCTTCCGGGTGGCGCTGGTCGAAGGCGGCGAATGGCAAGCCCCACCGGGACTTGAGACCCACCCGATGTTCCGGGGCTACGCGGTGTTCCTGCTGCGGCGCGAGCGGCGGTAGGGGAGGTCCGGTTTCGGAAGCGGCGTAGTTCGGGCTGAATGGCTTGAATGGGGTGGGGAGCGGACGTTGCGATTAGTGCCTAACGTTCTCAATCGATGCCTTCTTTGTGACAAATCTAGAAAGGCAATCCATCGCATCCTTGTCAATCTGGCTGGCTTTCGCTTCGAAACCAATTCCACTGTCCGTGATGTTGGTCATTTGAGTCCAAGCATGAGGAGCACACATATCGAGCGCACCTCTTAATTGAAGGACCTCAGGAAATGACAATGCCTTGGGACAAGGATATCCGGGCGTTGGGATAGGTTGGCATCCGGTGCTGGCATGGACAGCTACCCATTCTCGCTCACCAAAATTCGGCAGTATGGCGAACAAGCTCGAGATGCCAGCGAGTGTTCCTGCAATCGCGACCACAATCGTTGCTCTTTTAGCCATCATTTGCTCGCCCCGGCGCAGCCGCAGTTATGCTATCCAATCGCATGCTCATCCGCAATGATGGCGCGCCCGGAACTTCCACAATTAGGCGTAAGCCGCTCCACCGGCGATGGTCTGCTTTGGCGTCGTATGCGGAACGGCGGCTTTTCAAGTAGGAGTTCGCCATAGCCGCCGATCCTCCCTTTTCATCGCTGGTGCAAAGGAGGGCGCGGAAAGGACTGGTTGCCTCCCTTCCGTCAGTCCTTCGGATTGGCACCTTCTTTGGCCTTCGCGAAAACGGGGAGGATCAGAGATTTTCGAAGGCGGCTCAGGGCCGCCCGCAGATGCAGGTTGCGTGCGGCGTCGATTGCGGCCAGACCTTTGCCCATGCAACCTCATGTCATCGCTGCCGTCCTTTGGGCCCTGATCCTTGGCGGGGCGGGTGGGGTCCTGACCGAGAT
>NZ_LSIA01000043.1:0-3020 GCF_001556015.1 Novosphingobium sp. CCH12-A3
AGATGTGTATAAGAGACAGCCCCAAGAACATCCCGCCCGGCTGGACCTATTCGCCATCCACCGACGCACAGCGGCTGCCGATCGTCGCCATGGGTCTGATCGGCCTTCTCACCTCGCGCATCCTCACCGCCTACCAACTGGGGCATATTGACGGCGTTTGGGAGCCGTTTTTCGCCGGCTCCCTGAGCGATCCACGCAACGGCACCGAGGAGATCATCACCTCGGACATGTCCAAGGCCTGGCCGATTCCCGATGGTGGGCTCGGCACGGTCAGCTATGTCCTCGAGATCCTGATGGCGGTAATGGGCACCCGCGACCGCTGGCGGACCATGCCGTGGATGGTGACCTTCTTCGGCATCCTTGTCATCCCGCTCGGCGTCATCAGCATCTATTTCATCATCAGTCAGCCCATCGTCATCGGCACATGGAGCACGCTGGCGCTGATCGCCGCGCTCGCCATGCTGATCATGATCCCCTTCGCGCTCGACGAGGTGATTGCGATGGGTCAGTTCCTTCTCTGGGCGCGCCGGCAAGGCAAACCGCTGATCCGCACCTTCTTCCAGGGTGACGCGATAGAGGCGGGAGCGGTGGACGCGTCGGACGCGATGGCCTCGCCAAGCACCTTCTGGGCGGACGCAAAGAAGGGACTGACCCTGCCATGGACGCTGACTGCGAGCATCGTCATCGGCGTCCTGCTGATGCTGACCCGAATACTGTTCGGCACGGAAGGCGGTATGGCGAACAGCGATCACGTTGTGGGTGCGCTGGTCATCACGGTCGCGATCATCGCCACCGCAGAAGTTGCCCGCGCGCTGCGGCTGATCAACGTCGCGTTCGGAGCCTGGCTTGTGGCCGCGCCTTTCCTCCTCGACGGCGTTGGTCACCTTGGGGCCGTGGCCTCGGTCGTAGCCGGCATTGCGCTCGTCGGCCTCAGCTTTCCAAGGGGAAAGCGCAGCGCCGAGCATTATGCAAGCTGGGACAAGTACGTGATCTGAAAGTATCTTCAATCACTGCTTAGCCTCATCGAAAACCTTGATCGTGCATCGCACACCGTCACGCGCCTTCGCTGCCGCTTTTCTACCCCCCCCGATCGTCTCCGGGTTCGCGGTCACGATCTTGTCGCCGGAGACGATCGCCCGCCAGCTCTCCGGCGGCGATGTTCATCATCCTGCCATTGGTGGTCGCGCACGCTGCCCAATACTGCTAATGAGAGTTGTTCGCATAGTCCGCGACGAGTGAAGCTTGGAATCGATCACCCATATGCCGTCACCTCTGGTCGCGCTGGTCGCGTCGCTTATGCTGCTGTTGATCCCCGCTGCGGCGATGGCCGATACCCGCGATGTTCAAACTGCTTGGCGTCTGCTCGACTATATGGCGGTCGATTATGGCGGTGCGGTCGCCAACGGCGCGGTCATAAGCGCGTCCGAATACGCGGAGATGACGGAGTTCGCCGCTGGGGTGTCGACGCGCCTCCGCGCACTTCCCGCGACGCCTGAGCGGCAATCTCTAATCCAAAGCGCTTCGCAGCTCGAAGCCGTGATCGGCCGCAAGGGATCGTCCCGAGAGGTCGCGACACTCGCGCATGGCCTCGCCGCCGATCTGCTCAAGGCCTATCCGGTGCCGCTCGCTCCCGCCAAGGCACCCGACCCCGCCATGGGAACAAGGCTATACGTCCAAAGCTGCTCGTCCTGCCACGGCCTCACCGGCGACGGACATGGGCCTGACGCTGCCAGACTCGACCCGCCGCCGATCGCGTTCACCGACGCCGAACGGGCGCGCCAGCGCAGCGTGTTCGCGCTCTATCAGGTGATAAGCCAAGGCATCGACGGGACCGCGATGCAGAGCTTCGCCGATCTGCCGAACGATCAACGCTGGGCGCTGGCGTTCCGCGCTGGCAGCTTCGCCCTGACCGACGCGCAAGCGGTCGAAGGCGAACGGCTGTGGAAGTCCCAGCCGAGCTTGCGGGCGCGGATCCCCGATTTGAAAACCCTGGTCGCGCTCACCCCCGCCGCGCTTGCGGGCAGCATCGGGCAGGCGAAAGCCGACGCGGTGCTCGCCTATCTGCGGCGCCACCCCGATCAGGTGATGCAACAAGCCCCGGGCTCGCTCGCGGTCGCTCGCTCCAAGCTTGCGCAAAGCCTCGCCGCGTTCCGGCGCGGCGACCGGCGCGGCGCAAAGGAACTGGCGCTGTCCGCCTATCTCGACGGGTTCGAGCCGATCGAACCGACGCTCTCGGCGCGCGACCCGACGCTCATGTCCAGGATCGAAGGCGCGATGGGAGAATATCGCGCCGCTGTGGAGAGCAGCACGTCGGCCGATGATGTGGCCGAACGAGTGGCAGTGCTGGGCGGCCTGTTCGATGATGCCGAGGCGGCGCTCGCGCCCGACGCCGCGACGCAGGCGTCCACCTTCTTGGGGGCCTTTACGATCCTGCTGCGTGAGGGGCTGGAAGCTCTTTTGATCGTGGTCGCCATGATCGCGTTCCTCCGCAAAGCGGAACGGCCAGAAGCCTTGCGCTATGTGCATGGCGGGTGGATCGGGGCGCTCATCGCGGGCGGGCTTACCTGGGCCGTCGCCACCTATGCGATCGGGATCAGCGGCGCGAGCCGGGAGCTGACCGAAGGGTTCGGCTCGCTGTTCGCCGCGATCGTGCTGCTCTCGGTCGGAATCTGGATGCACGGCAAGGCCCAAGCCGATCAGTGGCAACGCTATATCCGGGAGAAAATGTCACGGGCGCTATCGAGCGGGTCGGGATGGTTCCTGTTCGGGCTCGCATTCCTGGTGGTCTATCGGGAGGTCTTTGAAACGATCCTTTTCTACGCCGCGCTCTCGACACAGGGTAACACCGCGATGCTGCTGGCCGGCGCCGGCGCAGCGATCAGCCTTCTCGCCGTCATCGCCTGGGCCATGCTCCGCTACAGCCGGACGCTGCCGATTACGCAGTTCTTCCGCTACAGCTCGTGGCTGATGGCCGCTCTGACGGTCGTGCTGGCCGGTAAGGGAGTCGCTGCCCTCCAAGA
>NZ_LSIA01000044.1:0-34477 GCF_001556015.1 Novosphingobium sp. CCH12-A3
GCTCCGCCCCGCCCTCGACCAGCGCGACCGAAAAGCCCTCGCCCCCGGCAGCAAACCGCCGCGCCACGCTCTCCGGCAGCCCTTCCGGCAGGGCCATCCCCTGCACCACGCCGCGGTTGCCGGTGGCGAGCACCGCCGCCATCTGCTCGATCAGCCCGCCGCGCGTCTCCGGCACCAGCAGCACACCCCCGCGCGGGTGCAACGCATAGAGATTGCGCTCACCCACCGGCCCCGCCAGCTCCAGCTCCGCCCCCAGCGCCGAGGCATCGGCATAGCGCCGCGCCTTGCGCGCAAGCTCGGCCTCGCCCTGCGCGTCGAGCCAGTCGGCAAGGTCCTGCGCTGCGCCCGGCACGCGCCCCCCGCGCTCGGCAAACACTGGCGCGCGGCTGACCAACCGCCCGAGATAGAGCGGCCCGCCCGCCTTCGGCCCGGTTCCCGAAAGCCCGCGCCCGCCGAACGGCTGCACGCCGACAATCGCGCCGATCACGTTGCGGTTGATGTAGATATTGCCGACGCGAATGCGCGCAGTGACGTTCGCGACCGTCTCGTCCAGCCGCGTGTGCAGGCCGAAGGTCAGGCCATAGCCGGTGGCGTTGATCTCGTCGATCAGTCGGTTCAGCCCTTCGCGCCGGAAGCGCAATACGTGCAGCACCGGCCCGAACACCTCGCGGCCAAGGTCTGCCATGGAGCCGATCTCGATGATCGTCGGCGCTACGAACGTCCCTTGCGCGCACTCGTCCGGCAGCGCCAGCTGGCTCACCGCAAGTCCCTTTGCCCGCATCATCTCAATGTGTCGCTCGATATTGCCCTTCGCCTCGGCGGCGATGACCGGCCCGATATCGACATCGAGCGCATCGGTCCGCCCGATCCGCAATTCCTGCAACGCCCCCTTCAGCATGGCGAGCGTCCGGTCGGCCACCTCTTCCTGAAGACAGAGCACCCGCAGCGCCGAGCAGCGCTGGCCGGCGCTGTCGAAGGCCGAAGCGATGACATCGGCCACAACCTGTTCGGCGAGCGCCGAACTGTCGACCACCATCGCGTTCTGTCCGCCCGTCTCGGCGATCAGCGGGATCGGCCTGCCATCCGCCGAGAGCCTGCCCGCCAATTGCCGCTGGATCAGCCGGGCCACTTCGGTCGATCCGGTGAACATCACCCCAGCCGTCTGCTCTGCGCCCACCAGCGCCGCCCCGATCGCACCATCTCCGCAGACCAGCTGCAGCGCATCCTCCGGCACGCCCGCCTCGTGCAGCAGGCGCACGGCTTCGGCAGCGATAAGCGGCGTCTCCTCGGCGGGCTTGGCCAGTACCGCATTGCCCGCCACCAGTGCCGCCGCGACTTGGCCGGTGAAGATGGCCAGCGGGAAGTTCCACGGGCTGATGCACACCACCGGCCCCAGCGGCACTTGCGCCGCGCCGAACGTGGCCCTCGCCTGCGCGGCATAATAGCGCAGGAAATCGATCGCCTCGCGCACTTCGGCAATCGCGTTGGGCAACGACTTGCCCGCCTCACGCATGATCAGGCCGAGCATCACCGGCATCCGCGCCTGCATCGCACTCGCCGCCCGCTCCAGCTTCGCCGCCCGGCTCGCCACCGGTTCCTGCCACCATCGCGAAGCCGCCGCCCGCGCCACGGCGGCGACCGCGTGGTCGGGCGAGACTTCGGCTACATGCCCCACAACGTCGCGGTGATCCGCAGGGTTGAGCACTGCCCGCCCTTCTCCCTCACCCGCGCGCCAGTCCACCGCCGCGCTCGCTTGCAGATCCCGCGTCAACTTCTCCAGCACTGCTTCGGAGGCCAGATCCAACCCCGCCGAATTGCGCCGGTCGGGATAGATGGCCGTGGGCAGTTCAATCCCGTCATGGCGCGCCCCGGGGTGCGGCATCGCCTGCACCACCTCAACCGGGTCGGCGACAAGCTCGGCCACCGGCACTGACGGGTCGCCGATGCGGTTGACGAAGCTGCTGTTTGCCCCATTCTCCAGCAATCGGCGCACCAGGTACGCCAGAAGCGTCTCGTGCGTCCCCACCGGTGCATAGATGCGGCACGGCCGGTTCAGCTTGTCGGCGCCGACGACTTGGGCGTAGAGCGGCTCGCCCATGCCGTGCAGGCACTGAAACTCATAGTCTTCCGGTCGATAGTCCGGCCCAGCCAAATGATAGATCGTCGCCAGCGTCTGCGCGTTGTGCGTCGCGAACTGCGGGAACACCGCATCGGGCGCGACCAGCAATTTGCGCGCGCATGCCACATAGGCAACATCGGTGTGGACCTTGCGGGTATAGACCGGGAAGTCCTCCAGCCCTTCCACTTGCGCGCGCTTGATTTCGGCGTCCCAGTAGGCGCCCTTGACCAGCCGCACCATCATCCGGCGTGCCGACCGCCGCGCCAGATCGACGATCCAGTCGATTACCGCCGGGCAGCGCTTGCCATAGGCCTGGATCACGAAGCCCAGGCCGTTCCAGCCCGCCAGCTCCGGATCGGTCGCCAGGCTTTCCAGCAAGTCAAGCGACAGCTCCAGCCGCTCGGCTTCCTCGGCATCGATGTTCAGCCCG
The DNA here is from genome assembly GCF_001556015.1 of Novosphingobium sp. CCH12-A3. Classification (NCBI taxonomy): domain Bacteria; kingdom Pseudomonadati; phylum Pseudomonadota; class Alphaproteobacteria; order Sphingomonadales; family Sphingomonadaceae; genus Novosphingobium; species Novosphingobium sp. CCH12-A3. Next base: position 2,550 of record NZ_LSIA01000044.1, read on the forward strand.
ATGTCATAGCCCATGCACAGCTTCGCCAGCGTTTTCACCCGCGGCAGCAGCTCGTCCATCACCCTTCCCGCCTGCGCCCGCGAATAGCGCGGATGCAGCGCCGATAGCTTGATCGAGATCCCCGGCCCTTCGATGATCCCGCGCCCGGCCGAAGCCGCGCCGATCACGTGGATCGCCTTTTCGTAATCGGCGTAATAGCGTGCCGCATCCGCCGCCGTCGTCGCCGCCTCGCCCAGCATGTCATAGCTGTAGCGAAAGCCCTTCGCTTCCAGTTCACGCGCGCGGCCCACCGCCTGCTCGATGGTCTCGCCGGTCACGAATTGTTCGCCCATCATGCGCATGGCCAGGTCCACGCCGCGTCGGATCACCGGCTCCCCGGCCCGCGCCACCAGCCGCGTCAGCGCCGCGCCGAGGCCCCGATCGTCGACGCTGCTCACCAGCTTGCCCGTCACCGCCAAACCCCACGACGCCGCATTGACGAACAGCGAACGCCCGCCGCCCAGATGCGCGCTCCAGTCGCCATCGGCGATCTTGTCGCGGATCAGCGCATCGCGCGTCGCGGTGTCGGGTATGCGCAGCAGCGCCTCGGCCAGGCACATCAGCGCCACGCCTTCCTCGCTCGACAGCGAATATTCCTGCACCAGCCCTTCAACGCCCGTGCCGCGATGCTCGCTGCGCAGTGCCGTGACGAGATCGCCTGCCGTCGCACGAATGGCCGCGCGCAAATCCTCAGGCAGCGTCGCCGCACGCAGCAGTGGCGCCAGCGCCTCGGCCTCGTCGACCCGCGCTGCAGCGGTGATCGCGCGGCGCAGCGGCGTTGCAGGACGGACAGGCGGGGCGAACGAGGTGAAGGGCGTGATCATGGCCATTGACATACCACGAGGCCAGACGGCAATCTGACCAAAGAACCCCCAGTCTAAAACCTGATTGCCTTTTCATGCGTCATTCAAAGGATGATAATGCCCAAAACAGGTCTCACCGCAGGCGATCTGGACGATCATGACCACAAGATCCTCAAGGTCCTGCAGGCCGACGGCCGGATTCCCGTCACCGCGCTGGCCGAAAGGGTCGGCCTGTCCAAGACGCCCTGCCAGGTCCGCCTCAAGCGCCTGGTCGAAGGCGGCGTGATCCGCGGCTTCACCGCGCAGGTCGATTATGCGCGCCTCGGCATGGACCACGTCGCCTTTGCCGAAGTGAAGCTGTCCGACACGCGCGACAAGGCGCTGGCCGAATTCAACGCCGGCGTCCTGCGCATCCCGGAGATCGAGGAATGCCACATGATCGCCAGCAGCTTCGACTACCTCCTGAAAGTCCGCACCCCCGACATCCGCCGCTACCGCACCGTGCTGGGCGAAAAGATCTCGAGCCTGCCGCACGTGGCAAGCACCTCGACCTTCGTGGCGATGGAGACGGTGAAGGAGTAGCCCGGCGCAAGGCGGATCAATAAGGAGCGCGCGCTTTATCACTCATTGTTCCGCAGCGGCCAAGGCCTGCGACAAGTCGGCAACGATATCGCCGCGGTTCTCGATCCCGATCGACAACCGGACCGTTGCATCGCGCACGCCGAACTTGTCGCGCAACTCCACCGGCACGCCGGAATGGGTTGTCGTCGCTGGGTGGCTTGCCAGCGATTCTGTACCGCCGAGGCTGACCGCCAGCTTGAAGATCTGCAGTGCGTTGAGGAAGCGGAACGCCGCCGGCTGCCCGCCACGAATGTCGAAGGAGAAGGTCGATCCCGCCCCGCCGCATTGCCGCGCGAACACCTCCGCCTCCATCGAACCTGCGTCGGCGAACATGGGTGTGGCCACGCTTTCCACCGCCGGATGATCCTTTAGGAATTCTGCTGCCGCGACGGCATTGGCATTGGCCCGCTCCATCCGAAGCCCCAGCGTCTCGAGCGAGCGCCCGAGCATCCAGCAACTGTGAGCGTCGAGCTGCGTTCCGATTGCGCTGCGCAGCAATCGGACGTCGCGCATCAGCTTGGCGGAGCCCAAGGCCGCACCCGCGACAAGGTCCGAATGCCCACCGACGTACTTGGTCAGCGAATAGACCGAAATGTCCGCACCATGCTGCAGCGGCTGCTGATAGACTGGGCCAAGCAACGTGTTGTCGCAAACCAGCAGCGGCCGCTTCTCCTGACGCTGCCCGATCGCTTCGCAAACCCGCGCCACCATCGCGATATCGACTAGCGCATTGGTCGGATTGGCCGGGCTCTCGATCATCACCAGCGGAACTGGGCCGCGCGCCAAGGCGCGCTCCGCTGCTGCCCAGACCGCGCTCTCGCTGAGACCATCAGAAAAGCCTTCGGCCCCGATGCCGAGGTTGGCAAACGTCTTCGCCAGCAGGGTCTCGGTCCCGCCATAGAGCGGCTGGGAATGCAGGATCACTTCGCATGGCCGTACGAAGGCAAGCAACGTCGTGGTGATCGCAGCCATGCCGGATGAGAAAACCACCCCGGCATCGGCCCCTTCGTAGACCGCCAGCCGGTCCTCCACGATCTCACTGTTGGGATGGTTGAAGCGCGAATAGACAAGGCCGCGGCCCTGCCCCGGCGGCGGCTCCTTGCGCCCCGCAACGTAGTCGAAGAAGTCGCGTCCTTCCTCGGCCGTGGGGAACACGAAGGTGGAAGTCAGGAACACCGGCGGCTTGACCGCGCCTTCGGACAGGAACGGGTCGTATCCGTAGTTCAGCATCAGCGTTTCGGGATGCAGTTCGTGATTGCCGATAGCGGTCTTGCTCTCACGCGGTGCGTTCATGGCGTCCTCCTCCTGCCTTGTCGATCTTGTGCGTACAACGCCTGAGGCAACGCCCGGTTGCATCCTCGCGACAAGGCCTTCGCATGGGTCTTGCCTTTGCCCCGCACCACCGCCAATCAGCCGCCATGCGCATTGCCCTGTTCGAACCCGAAATCGCTGGAAACGTCGGCGCCGTCATGCGGACCGGCGCCTGCCTCGGCGTGGAGATCCACCTGATCGAGCCGCTGGGCTTTCAGTGGGAGGACAAGCGTGTACGCCGCGCCGCAATGGACTATATCGACCACGTGCGCGTGATCCGGCACCCCAGCTTCGCGTTCTTCCGCGAGGCGGCTGGACCCGGCCGTCTAGTACTCTTCACAACCAAGAGCAGCGCCTCGATCTACGACTTCACCTTCGCGCCCAGCGATATCCTGCTTTTCGGCAAGGAAAGCGCTGGCGTCCCTGCAGAGATTTCGGACATCGCCGACGCCCGGGTGCGCATCCCGATGCGGCCAGAGGTCCGCTCGATGAACCTCGCGACCTCCGCCTCGATCGCCGTAGCAGAGGCCCTGCGACAGACAGGCGGCCTTCCCTAGAAGATGAGCCAAAGGGTAAAGGGCTCGCCCTCGACCAATCCCTCAGCCTTGCGCACCGCTGACTTGATCGGCACCATCCATCCTAGCGCCTTCGAGGGAAATGCCGAGGTTCGCCACTCGGTCTGGCCAACCTTTGCCACGACCTTGACCGCCCCCCACCCCGAACGCCGCCCGCTTTCCAGCCGGTGCATCACTGCGGTCCCCGAAAGCGCCTCGCCCACCGGGCCGGCGATGGTGGCAAAGAACCAGTCGCCGCCATTTGCGCCGCCCGCCCAGCGCCACAACGTCGTAGCCAGGCTGTAGACTTCGTCGTTCATTTGCGGCGACGCACCGGCACCTTGAGATTGCAGATGTCCACCCCGCCGGCTGGCTGCACGTAGAACGGCTCGCGATGGTTGGCGCTCGCCTCGGCATAGCTCCGGAACGATGCGCTTTCGGTCGAAAGGAACTCGTAAGTCGGCAGGTCCGCCACTTCGCTCGCCGGATGGAGCGAGACAATCGGGGTGCGCTCGGACGGATCGGCGTAGACACCCATCGGCGCCGGGCCGCGCGGCAGCGAGGACATGAACTGCATCCCCTCGATCACCCGCCCTACCACGGCGAGGTTGCGGTCCAGCTGGCGCGGCGCATGCCCGATTGCGACATAGAGCTCGGCCCCGGTCCCGGTATCGGGCGGCATGTCGCGCGCAACGCCAATGCTGCCATAGCAGTGCACCGGCCACGCGCTCGGTCCCGCTTGCGATGCCGCCACCGGCCAGCCGCGATAGAAGAAGGTCTCGTCGGCGTAAGGATCGGAATCCTTGACCTTGGCCCCCTTGCGCGCCAGCGCATGCCAAGCGGCGTGGGTGCCCTCGATCGTCGCCAGCCAAGTGTCGAGCTCTTCATGGGTCGCGCTGCGCTCAGGCCCTTCGGGCCGCACCACATAACGCTCCTGCGGCACCTGCTCGATACCTGCGGGCAGAGGCTTGGCCTTGGTCTTGTCCTCGCCATCGGCATCGCCCCATTGCGACACCCAGTTGTCCTGCACGCGGTAGACGGTGAGACCGTCCCACCAGTGCGCCGCCGCCAGCTTGCGCACGTTGCCCACCCAGCCTTGCGAGAAGGGCTCGGGCATCAGCTGGATCACCACGCGACGGGGTCTACCGATGGAATCGGGTGCGAGGTCTATGACCAGCAGGTCGTCCGCCGAAATCGCCTGCCAGTCAGCGGCTGGTGAAGCAGCCACAACCTCCCCCGGCGACAGCGCGGCGGCAGGCTTGGCAGACACAGGCGAAGCCGCAACGGCGGCCAATGCAAGAAGAAGCGACATAACTTCATCATTGCAGGAAGCCACGCCTTGCGAAAGCGATCTTGTGCGGCTAGGGGGCGCCTTCCAGAGCAATGCGGAGCGGTGGCCGAGTGGTCGAAGGCGCTCGCCTGGAAAGTGAGTATACGTCAAAAGCGTATCGAGGGTTCGAATCCCTCCCGCTCCGCCAATAACCTTTTTAATGTTTTGATTTTATTGGATAATTAAGGGCGATGGTGGATTGATCAACCTTCTACCCACCATACTGCGGTGCATTGCGACGCAACAGTTTGCATCAGTGTTTTGTGATTTTTGGCAGGCCTTCAATTTCCACTTCGACCCTGCCGTTTGTGGAATCCTGCATCTGACTGAGCGCGAGAGACGTGAAGTAGGTGTTCTCGCCCGCAAGGCCCGGATGCTCCAAAGCCGCACAAAGTGTTGCCTTGATCATTTCCGGCGCTAACGCGGAACCTGAAAACAAACTTAGCAGCCTATCCATGATGACTTTGCCGGACCGGGCAGGCTTACCACGATTCGCAGCTATCTCGGCTAACTGGATTATTGCGACTGCACCAACTCTGAGCATCCCGTCATTTGTCAGACCTTCAGGGGCTTTGTCAGATACTACGTCCAACCCATGCACGAATATGGCCCCGGCAGGCGGATCACCAGCTAGAACCAATAGGACACGGCCACCGAGCACGTAAAAATTCAGCCGCCCACCTATCAGGCTGACAATCTGGTCATACCCTTCATTCACCACTGCGCTTCCCCTAGAAGTAAATTGTAGGCGTTCCGAGCGTCATCTTCTGTGCAGTCTACGCTAAGAGGACGACTACGCAAGCGAGCGTCAATTGCCGTTGCTACGTTTGGCGGCATGCTTGGAAAATGGAGCCGTCCTTCAATCGATGCGGCATACGGGTTATCAATCCGTTCGGTGATGCGTTCACACTCTGCCCGCCAAGCATCGTAAATCTTGCGCAACCGTGGTGCTAGATGGTGGACGGCATATCCGAATGGGTCGCTGCGCTGCATTGCCGCTTCGATTGCCGCCATGCGCCGGGACAGGCTAACTCTGCTCACTTTCTCAGGCTCGTTATAAGCAGTTCTAGTTGCTCTACCTGATGTTTCAATTCATTCAAACTGGCCGCATCCCCGGCAGTTTTGAACGCTTGGGCAAGACGAGCCGCCTCGTCAGGTGAAATCATCGCGTTTGAGGCCGCCTCGATAATCGCATTCGGACTCGGATTTCCACCAAGGTCTATGGTCCTACCCCCACGCGGCAATGTGGCGTCCAAAACATATTTGATCGCCGCAAAATCACCATTGCTGACTTTTTCGGCAAGCTTGGCGACAGCTTCTGATGCAAGGCCTTGAATAGCGCGTTGGGCGCTATGGGAGATAGTGTCAGAAGCGCCAGCACGTCGCCCCCCACCGGGATTGCCGGGGGCAAACTTGCCATTTGATAGCCTCGCGCCCGGTTCGTTTGATACAAACATGTCCATTAACCCCAAGAAACGCGACAACCGCGATGCTGAAGCCATAGGGCCAGCGCGTGGGTGCAGAAGCCGTTCCGTCTGCAAGGCGACGGCATACCGTGCGAACGACGCCAGTTTTTGGCCGTCTGTCTAGAAATCTCCATAGCCGCGTACGCTTTACCCGCGCTCATGGAGCCCGGATAAAGAGTCACGGATTTCGGCCAGTTGACCGGGCGGCTCATTTGCCTGAGACCCGTTCAAGGATCACCTGTGCGGGCTGATCGAACATACGGGCAAGGTGTTGAATGATTGTGCGGATCGTTCGGTCATCATCCTTGGACCTTTCCAACCGTGCTTTGTGCTTGGCAAGCGCGGCTTCCCCGGCTCGCTGGACCGCTGCCTCGTCCACGCCTGTAGCCAGAACATTGCCTTCCAAACTCGGACGGTTCGGGTGCATCGCAGCAATGGCCGTTCGCTCAATATGGGCAAGCAACTGGGCGCGGTCATTCACCATAGGGCGCAACTGCGGTGCAACGTTGGCAAGGTCGGGATAAAGCGACAAGGCCGATGCTTCGGCAAGGCTCATGTCCTTCAGTCGCTTGGCCTGCTCTGTCATCGGCAGTGAACGCCACAGGGTGCGGTATTCAGCACCGTTCGCCGGATCGATGATTGCGGCTTGGATATTTCGTTCCGCTGCTTCAGCAGCACGCTTGCGGGCCATCAAACTGCCAAAGAGAATTTTGGTTTCTGCTTCGGCAGTCCGGCCTTGCACCGACTCGCTAAGCGCCTTTGGCAACGCCTCAGGCAACATGACCTTCGTCAAATCGGTTTTCTTTTCGTCAACGGCAATCAGTTGCTCTTTGACGGGGTTGTAAGCGTCATCATCATTCGGGATCGATACAAAGTTGTCGAATACGGTGGTTCGAGAATTTACAATATAAGGCATGTCGCAAGTCCTCAAGGTTAAGTAAAGGCAACGACACTTAATTGACCTAGTGCAAAAGCATAATCAACATGAATATTGCGCATAATGAGCCAGCTTAAAATATGCACGATATTACTCATAACGGCCACATAGTAGACAGCTTGCTCCTAATGCTCCCAATGTTCCCCACTTTTAAGGAATCTAAGACCTAGAAATTCCCGAAAACTTTTTTCAGGTGTGTAGGAATCGAGAACATTAGGAACATCGGAAACACTCTCAGCCCCCTGTGGCCCTTAAAGCGAAACGTGCCGCCATTATCCGCCTGACAATTTCTGAATTTGAAGCGGCTCTCACATCGTCGCCAGTCAATCCGCCGCGAACTATCAGTACGGTTTCAGATTTATCCGCAACTCGAACCTTGCCTGCTGTGAGCATTCCGGCGCGCTCGATTTCATGATGCAAGGCGCGACTGGCTGGTGCATCATCGCCAACAAATTCGCGCAAGTCTGAAACGGTAGCCAGATCATCCGGCCACTGATTTATGAAGTCGCGACAGGCGCGCGCTACTTCCGATTCTAGTGCGATTAATGCTTTGCGCTTTGCATCGTTAATTGGAGCTGGTTCATGTGGATTAAATCCATAAATATCGAGGGTCACGAAATATTTTTGAACTGATGCAATGAACGACGTTTCGTTCATTATGCTGTGCAGATAAGTGTACCACTCTGGATTTTGCCGAAATGTTGGGTTTTCAATTACGATAATTCGGCGATCACTGTTATCAAATGGCAATGCGTCCAAATGATTGGAAAACATGAGCCATCGGCAACAGTTTTTCTCGACAGATTGTGCGCCGTATTTCGGATTAAGGGACCGTGTTTCTTCTGTAATCTTTGATTTCAACGACTCAGACTTGGCATAGCGATTGATCGAATGGCCTTCGCGAACCTCGTCAACTGTTGCGACTAATTTTTGCGATATGCGACCGTTAAACCCGCCGAAAAGTGCGTCAACATTCATGTTTGCGGCCAAATATCCCCGCAATGCCCGCGTTAAAATGCTTGCAAGCGTGCCGCGTCCTATGCCGGTTTGCGTTGCAATCATCAGATAGCAGGTGTGCGGCAAATCACCGGGTTTCTGGAATATGTGCGCGACCCATTGCAAAAAGCGGGTTCGTTCGGCTTCGACCGGCACAAGATATTCGACATGTTGCAGGAAGGGTTTCGCCCATTCTTGCCAGTTGGTCGGTGCTTCCATCATCGTCGGTGGAATCCACAGGTTGTATGCCCGGTCGCCGCTTTGAAGCCGCTCAGGCGGTCGGCAAAACTCCGGTTCGCCCGGTGCCCATGTGATTGTATCGGCTCCAAGCCTGCTTGGGCTTTCAAGCCACAGCTTCAGCACCGGTACGTGCTTGATGACCGGTCGGCCCTCATTGTCGATCTTGCCGGTATCCACAGGGTGTTTCGAAGCGGCAAATTCGTGGTTCGCGTCTGCATATTTGCGAACCGTTTTGGTTGACCGGCTCACAATGTTTGAACCGTCGCCAATGAATACAAATTCCGCATGCGCTTCATCAAGCGTTAGGATGGTCGGTAAGACTCCAAAGCTGATGTCGTCGCCAATTCGTTGATCATCGCGCAGACGTTGAGCGCGACTGAAAAAAGAGCGGTTCGGATCGGCAATAGCCTTGGCAATGGCAAGTCTGGTTTTGCGTTGATCACCGCGCGATAAAGCGGACTGATTGAACAAGCGTTCCATGCGAACAGGATTGCAGCCTGTCCACCAAGCCAGCGCATTCATAAGCGCTAGGTCGGCGCTGCTATGGTCAAACGCCCGGTCGCCTTGGTCGGGAAAGTATCGTCCAAGGGCGACCGGATCGGCGTTCCACAGTTCGGCAAACGTTGCCGCGCGGCCCAACGATGCAAGCGGGGCTTTGCTGACAAGTGCCCCCCTGATCAATTCATCATCATTGCTTTGGTTATCATACCCGGCGCGCGCCTGATCGGTCCAGTTTACAGGCGCATAGTCGCTTTCCTGTTCCGCATTGGGCAACCATGATGCAAGCGTACCTGTCCAATCGACAGAGGGTTCCCCATGCCATCCGGACGTGCCAAACGCGATGAACCGGCCAAAGGTGTAGCACTCGCATCGATTGCCATTGGCATCGGTGAATTTTCGCCGTTTGTTGGCCAATCTAGGCTTGTCGCTCACATGGCCTATGCCGTGTAGTCCCTTACCCGACTGCGACACTTCCCAAGCGCCCGGAAAGCCCAACATGGCGGCATTTGCGTGAGGCTTCCATTCGTTGGTGTTGGGATCGGCGCAATCATCCAAATCGATAAATGCGAACGGGTCCTGAGTGGTGAGAACGAAGCCTATGCCGTTGTATCCGCCCCTTTGATATGCTTCGTTTGCTACGGAGTAAGTGCCCCATGTGGCCGGGTTATCTACCGATGCAGGCATGCCAGTTTTAGGATCGATTGGCACTTTGACGGGCTTTGGTATGCCTGTTTTATGTATCAGCTTCCACACCACGAATTGAGGGTGAGAAAGCAGTGCCACCGGTACGGGAGACACAGGCTTGCCACCATTGGCGGCATTTGGTAATTCTGACATACTTGAAAAACCTTTTGCAGCCCGGTGGACTCATCACAGTCCACCGGGCAATTTTTTATCGTTCACCTGTGTGCAGTTGCGCCGGAAGGCTTCAGGTCTACCATGCGGGTCGATTCCCATGCCTCTAGGTCGGACGGTCGCCAGCGTAGGGTTTCGCCGGGTAGGCGGATGGGAGCCGGAAAGTCGCGGTCCTCTCGCATCCAGCGATAAATGGAATGCTTCGTGGTCGCATAACGTTCGGCCACACGGGCGATTGGGATAAATTCAGACATTGGGCAGTCTTTCCAACGGGAAGCGGGCCGCAAGATGAATGCAGCAAGCGTGCTTCGTGTTTTGGGGAAAGCGCTGGACATCCATCCGATGCGCGCCGGACCTTCACCGGCATTGGGTCATCCAACCCTGAATGCCCCTGCTATCCTGCTAGGTTGGCTATCAACCAAGCTGCCCTAAATCGCAATGGCTGTCAACAGTTTGCAACGGAAAAGATTTCAATTAAGCTGTCAGTCTCGCATGATTACTTGAGGTGCCTAATATGCTACGAAAATACCGAATCATTTTTCCAGCTTTTCTCGCGTTATTTGCGGCAATGCCTGCCTTTGCTGGCGAAAAGAGTGTCAAGATTGATGTCGATGGCAACACATACCGCGTTTTCATTCGCGATGATGAGGTAAAAGTTTTTAATAAATCCGCCCCCACGGCGATAAAAATGGGACGATCTACCATCAGGCGTGATCAAATGAGGAAAGCTGTGAAGATGGTGACCTCCTGCGAATTAGTAAACGACATATGGATAGAAAATTACAGACTCGGCAAGTTAGACTGCAATGGCGATGGCATTGCAGATAGGGAATAACCTAAATTGCTACCTTTTCGCCACTATAACGACATTGACCGCGCTCTTTTCCGTCAAATAGCCCGCCCAATCTGCCATCAGGCGAATGCGCTTCGGCAACAGTGAGCCGCGTTGATATGCCGCTTCTGCTTTGTCCGCCAACTGATGCGCCAAGGCGTGTTCAATGACTTCGCGCGGGTGTCCGGTTGTTTCTCCGGCCCATTCGCGAAAAGTGGACCTGAAGCCATGCACCGTTAAGTTGCCACGCTCCATGCGCTTCAGAACGGCGGCAAGCGTCATGTCCGATAGCGGCTTGCCTTCCTTTGCTCCGGGAAACACAAATCCGCTTCGCTCGTTTTCAGGTGTTGCCTCAAGTAGCGCAACAGCCGCGTCTGACAACGGCACAACATGTTCTCGCCCTGCCTTCATACGATTGGCTGGAATCGTCCACAGTTTGCGCTGCAAATCGATTTCCATCCATTCTGCATTTCGCACTTCGCCAGAACGTGCAGCCGTTAGAATGGTGAATTGCAGTGCTTTCGCTGCCGTCCCGTCACGCTTGCGCAATTCCGTCATGAATGCAGATGCTTCGGCATATGGCAACGATGCGTGATGCTTTGGTTGTACCTTACTCCCACCCATTAGCGGCTCTAAACATCCGCGCCAAGCCGCTGGATTGTCATTCCGATAATCTCGCGCCATTGCGTAGGCCATTATCTTTTCAATTCGCTGTCGGACGCGCGAGGCCGTTTCGCGCCTCACATTCCAAAACTCTCCCCCACCTGCTTTTGCGACCGATTGCCTTAGGATCGCTTCGATCGCGTTTCGGTCAATAATCGCGACTGGCTTGTGACCGATATGCGGAAAAACCCAAGTCGCTAAGGTGCTTTCCCATTGCGCCTTATGCTTGTCGTTTTTCCAACCGTCCTTGTTTGCTTTTAGGAATGCATCAGCGACATCGGCGAACGTCACGGGACGCTCTTGCCCCTTGCGTTCGGCCACAGGGTCGCGACCGGCCTTAATATCAGCAGCCATGCGCCGCGCTTGTGCCAGCGTTGTGGACCGCTTCGGGTCTGACATGTTGTAGGGTCCAAGCCCGCGCTCCATTCGCTTGCCGTGTTGGACGATGCGAAAAATCCACGAAGCGGACCCGGCGGGTGTAACCTGAATCATCAAGCCCGCTGGACGACCGCCAACGGGGAAGCGGGTGTTATGCTTCTGCCCAGTTTCGGACATTGACACTATCGCCGCCGCAATCCGGGAATCCAGTTCCTTGACGCTCAATTCTTTTGCTGTGACCGGCATACCTACCCACCATAAACCTACCAAAAAATTGTGCAGCATGTCGCATCGGAATGCAACAGGGTGCAATTGGCTGGAAAGTTTATATATTGATAAATAACGTAAATAGGTGGGGTCGGATTTCAAAAGGGGGGTGGGGGGTCCCTTTCTTGGCGGACTCCCGCTCCGCCACTTCATACGATGGGATGCCGGCCCTCCAATGACCTCGTGGCGTCGTTTACCTGACCCGACGTAGCGCGGCGAGACGTGACAGGTTATCCGTAAGGCACTAGCGCGATTGTGTTGCCCGCTCCTCGATGGTCTCGTCGAGACAACTCGATGGATGGTCGGGTCGGGGACGGAGGCGCGCAGAAACGCTGTGACCTTGATGATGACGATGTTCGGAATCCCCGGAGTCTTCAGCGGGCCCTGAGGACCTTTTCCACCTCGTCACAAATCTGCTGGACGGAGAAAGGCTTGGCGAGAAAATGCATGTTCGGGATATCGATCTCGCGGCGAAGCTGCTCCTCGGCATAGCCCGACATGAACAGGAACGGCATGCCCGGGCGGAGTGCCCGAATCTCACGGGCCATGGCCGGGCCATCCATCGTCGGCATGACGACGTCGGACACGACCAGATCGAACTGCCCCCGGCCGATCGCCTCGAGCCCTTCCTCGCCGTCGGCCGCCGTGGTCACCTCATAGCCCTGGCGCACGAGCGCACGCTCGGCAACGGCACGAACGGTGTCCTCATCCTCAACCAGAAGAATCCGACCGCCGCCTGACCATTCCCGCTTCGGTTCGGGGCTTGCCAACTGGCGCGCGGGCGCTTCGCTGGCATCGGGTACATGGACCGGGAGATAGATGCTGAAGCGGGTAAACTTGCCCACCTCGCTTTCGGCAAAGATGAAACCGCCGGACTGCTTCACGATGCCGTACACGGTGGAAAGACCAAGGCCGGTGCCCTTGCCTTTCTCCTTGGTGGTGAAGAACGGCTCGAAGATCTTGCCGATCTGCGACGGCTTGATGCCGTGACCATTATCTTCGACGACAAGCGCGGTGTAATCCCCCAGCGGCAGGATCTCGCTTTTCATCGCGCGGACGTCAGCCGCCGTCACCCGCCGGGTCATCAACTTGACCACGCCACCGCCCTTGGCCCCCGTAGCGGCAAGCTTGTCATTGATGGCATCACGCGCGTTGACGGCGAGGTTCAGCAGCACCTGTTCAAGCTGTGTGGGGTCCGCACGAACAAAGCCAAGGTCGCGATCGTGCACGACTTCCAGCGTGATCTTCTCGCCGATCAGACGCTTCAGCAGCGCGGAGACTTCGGCGACTACGTCGGGCAGTTGCAGCACTTGCGGCCGCAATGTCTGCTGGCGTGAGAACGCAAGAAGCTGCCGCGTGAGCGAGGCTGCACGGTTCGAGTTCGCCTTGATCTGCTGGATGTCGTCGTAATCGCTGTCGCCAGGTGTATGGCGCATCAGCATCAGATCGCAGTAGCCGATGATCGCGGTAAGCACGTTGTTGAAATCGTGCGCAACGCCACCGGCAAGCTGGCCGACGGCCTGCATCTTGGTCGCCTGGGCGATCTCACGCTTGAGCCGGGTTTCTTCCGAGGAATCCTTGAGGCTTAGAAGGACGGCCCCTTCTCCAAGCCCGCGCACGCCCGCAAGGCTGAGCGAGACCGGCTCGTCAGGTGCGGCACGCAAGCGCACTGCCACGTCGCCTGCGGTTGCCTGCCCTTGCGCATAGCGGCGCACGGCATCGACCAGCGCGCCCTTGTCTTCCCGGATGACAATGTCCGACGGGTACGGCGGCGGGATCGTGTCGTCATGGCCAGCAGCGCGCAGGAATGCGGCGTTGGCGAAGAGGAAGCGCCCGTCACGGTCGGTCATCGCCAGACCGAGCGGCAGGCGGGCGAGCAACGCCTCGATCTGCGGCAGGCCCGCCGTGACATCGCCGATGCCCTGCCCGAAGCCGCCGTTGTCAATGAGAAGGAACAGCGAAGTTGTGCGTGATGGATCGGTGTTGGCGACGCCATCGGGGTCGGCCACCGGCACGTGGACGAGCTTGACAGGCGTGCCCTTGCCGCCCTCGCGGGCGTAGTAGATGCGGTCGCTTTCGTCGCTGGCGAGGAACGAGACGAAATCGGCGCCTGCCATCTGGGCACTGACCGAACCCGTCGCGCGCTGGGCGAAGGCTGCGTTGGCCGCGAGGATCACGCCTTCGGGCGAGACCACGGCCGCCTGCAGCCCCTCGCGGGCGAGAGCGCGGCCGACCTTGCCGGCGATGTGCCCCGCCATGTCTGCCACAAGATCCTGCGTGACGACCGGCACGAAGCGCCAGACGAGGTAGTCCTCGCCCCGGCCGACGCGCTGAATCTCTGCCGTCCACGTGCCTTGGCTGGACGCAACGCCGTCGGCCTTTGCAGAGCCATCTCGCCACGCGGCTCGCGTTGCAGCTTCGAGCAACTCGACCGAGCCGCGCTCGACCGGAAGACGTGGCGGTGCGGCGGTGATACCGAACCAGGCCCCCATCAGGCCATTGGCGCAGACCAGCCGCCCTGCCCTGTCGGTGATGGCGATGCCCACATCGTCGCGCGCGATCGCGGCATTGGTGACCGTCCAATCCGGAGCGGCGAAATCCTCGGTAACTGCATCCTGGCGGGGGCGAAGCAAAACGCGCAAGGCTGCGCCGATGACAGTGACCCCTCCTGCAAACCCGGCGGCGAGCAGCGGTTGGCCGGAGATCCCCCAAAGCGCTGCAGCGCTTACCGCAACCGCGCCTGAAAACATGAGCCAATCGCGCAAGGGCACGGTGGGCGTGACCACAGCCCCCCCTTCGCTGACCACGCTCGCCATCAGTCGGGAAAGTCCCGCGCCGCGGCCCGCATGTTGCGCACCTTGCGCTTGTGCGCGGTCCACCAGCGCCAACCGAACGCTGCAAAGACATAGCCGATTGCGGCCGAAACGACCGAAATCAGGAAAAGCCCGATGACAAGGGACGGCGCCGCATCCGATCCAAGCCAGACGAGCCATTCGCCAATGCCCGCGCCTTTGGTAACCATGGCCTGCACGGTCGAGAAATCGGCATGAAAGCCAAAGCTGTTGCCCACGGCAATGGCGCCGGGGAGGAACACGAACAGCGTCGTCGGCGGGATCGATATGAAGGTCATCAGCACGGCGAGCGGGATGTTGCCCCGGCACGGCACGCACATCAAGGCCGCACCTATGATCTGGATGCCGGGAATCAGCGCGAAGATGCCGATGAACAGTCCGGCTGCGACCCCGCGTGGCACCGAACGGCGCGTGAAGCGCCACAGTTCATGCCGGGCGGCAAGCGGGCGCGCGAAGCGGTTCTGCTCCATCTGCTCGCGCGTTGGCATGTTGGCCCGCGCCCAGTTGACGATCCGCTCGAACATTGCGCGTCTGTTGTATCCGTTTCCCGTCCGCCCCGCCACGGGCCCGTTTGTTCGCTTAGACCGGATTTCCTTGCCGGTCGGTGAAGTGCATCACCCGGATCGACCTAGCCGTGGTCCTTCATGATCCGCGCCTTGTCACGCTTCCAGTCGCGGTCCTTCATCGTGGCGCGCTTGTCGGCGACGTTCTTGCCCTTGCACAGCGCGAGCTCGACTTTCGCGCGACCACGGCTGTTGAAGTAGATCGACAGCGGAACCAGCGTCATGCCCTTGCGCTCCACTGCGCCGGTGAACTTGGCGATCTGCCGTTCCTTCAGCAGCAACTTGCGCGGGCGCTTGGGCACGTGGTTGAAGCGGTTGCCGTGGCTGAATTCGGGCACGTTGGAGTTGACCAGCCAGACCTCGCCGCCCTTCACCTCGGCATAGCTTTCGGCAATCGAGCCCTCACCGAAACGGAGGGATTTGACCTCGGTCCCGGTCAGTACGATGCCGGCCTCGTACTTCTCCTCGATGAAGTATTCGAAGCGGGCGCGCCGGTTTTCGGCGACGATCTTCTTCTTGTCGAATTCTGGATGAACGGGACGAGCCATGATGCGGCTGCATGTAGGCGCTGGCCCGACAAAGCGGAAGGGGAACTTCGCACTTTGTCGGGCAGCAGTTTTCCGGACGCGACGCGTCAGATAAGACCGGCGTGCTCCAGCGCCGCGTCGACCGCCTTGCGGGCCGCGTCGTTGCAGGGAACCATGGGCAGGCGCAGTTCGTCCGAGATATCCGGGAAGACGCGGCTCAGCGCGTACTTGACCGGGCCGGGCGAGGCATCCTCGAACATCGCGTAGTGGAGCGGATAGAGCTTGTCGTTAAGCTCGCGCGCCTTTTCGAGATCGTTGGCGGCACAAGCGGCCTGGAACTCGGCGCAGAGCTTCGGCGCGACGTTGGCGGTGACCGAGATGCAGCCCACGGCACCGGCAGCGTTGGCCGGAAGCGCCAATTCATCGTCGCCCGAAAGCTGGCAGAAGTGCTTGCCGATGCCCATGCGATGATCGGTGACGCGCGACAGGTCGCCGCTGGCGTCCTTGATGCCGATGATCTTCTCGGGATAGCGCTTGGCCAGCTCGCACACGGTTTCCGGCAGGATGTCGGTCACCGTACGGCCGGGCACGTTGTAGAGCACGATCGGCAGGTCGTTGTGCTCGGCAAGGTAGCTGAAGTGAGCAATGATGCCCGCCTGGCTTGGCCGATTGTAATATGGCGCGACGCAGAGCGCCGCCTGGGCACCACACTTCTTCGAGAAGTTCATGTGCAGCAGCGCGTTCATCGTATCGTTGCTGCCGCAGCCGGCAATTACCGGAACGCGGCCCGCGGCCTGTTCGACGCAGACTTCGATGACGCGGTGGTGTTCGGCATTGGACAGGGTCGATGCCTCGCCGGTGGTGCCGCAGGGGACCAGCGCCGACGATCCGTTCTCGATCTGCCAGTCGACGAGGCGGCGAAACGCTTTCTCGTCAAACGCTCCATCGCGAAATGGAGTCACTAGGGCCGGAATCGAGCCGGAAAACATGGACAATACCCCTCAATTTACCCCATGATGCAGTTCGGTTCATCGTGATCCGAACCCGCTGGGGGCCTGTTCAGCGCGTGATAAGGAGCCGCTCCATAGTATGTCCGGCATGGACGTGAAAGCCTTGATGTTGCGCTGGGGATTTGCCGGGGTTCTGCTCCAGACGGTGGTCGCCTCGAGCGCAGTGCACGCGAGCGGTGCCGATGGATCCGACTGGGACCGCGCCCGCGCCAATCTCACCGCCAGTCAGGGTGGGCCGATGATGGCTGCTGTGGAACGATGGAAGCTGCTGTCCAGTTCCAACCGCTTCAGCTTTTCCGATTACTCGAATTTCGTGCTGTCGTATCCCGGCTTTCCCGACGAGGAGAAGCTGCGGCGCTATGCCGAGCTTTCGCTGGAACGCGATTTTGCCGAGCCTTCGCGGCTGGTTGCCTATTTCAGCCAGAAGCCGCCGCTGACCAACCTTGGCCGCGCCCAATATGCGCTGGCGTTAACGCAGCTCGGTCGGCCCGAAGCGCGGGAAGCCGCGCGGGCGGCTTGGCGCGGTGGGGCGATGACCGATGCGGCCGAGGCCGCTCTGCTCGCCGCATGGGGCACCAGCTTCACGCCCGACGATCACGATGCGCGGATGGATGCGTTGCTGTGGTCTGGATCGACTGATCAGGCGGCACGGCAGATCGTGTGGGTCAGCCCTGCGCGCAAGGGCATCGACGGGGCGCGACTGGCGGCGATGCAGGGGGGCGATCCCTACGGCATTCTGGCGGGCGTTCCGGCGCAGCAGTTCAACGCCGATCCCGGTTTCATCTTCCAGCGCGTGCGCCAGTTGCGCAAGTCTGGCCAGGGCGCAGCGGCGCGCGATCTGCTCGCCAACCGCCCGTTGCTGGCCCGGCTACCGCTCGACCGCGAAAAGTGGGTCGAGGAACTGCTGGTCAATGCACGGGGTGCGGCGACGTCGGGCGATGCCCGTTCGGCGATGCGGATCGCGGCGGGGATTGATGACGCCTTTGCTCCCGGTGAGGACGTCAGCCAACTGAATTACGGGCTGCGCGACGACTATACTTCGCTGATGTGGCTGGGCGGAACGCAAGGGTATTTCAACACCGGCGATTATGCCGGGGCGGCGCCATTGTTCTGGCGCTATGGCGCCGCGGCGCGCACGCCGGGGACGCGCTCGAAGGGTTTCTACTGGGCCGGAAAGGCCGCAGCACGGGCCGGGCAGCAGGCCGAAGCCCGGCGGTACTTCGAGATGGCGGCGCAGTATGGCGACCAGTTCTATGGCTTGCTGGCGCTCGAGAGGCTGGGCCGTCCGGTGCCGCAATTTGCCAGGGACTCGAACGTCCAACCCTCACCCGATGAACGTAGCCGCTTCTACAGCCAGCCACTGACACTGGCCGTGCGCGAGGTCGCCCGCAATGGAGACTGGAAGACGACCGTACGCTTCTTCAAGGAAGTGGCCGAGCAGCAGCAGACCGAAGCGCAGCACATGATGGTGGCGAACCTGGCGCGTGAGTTGGGGCGGCGCGACCTCGGCGTGATCGTCGGGCAGGCAGCGGCGGCGCGCGGCTACCTCGATTTCCAGCACATCGCCTTCCCGCTGATCCCCGTGCCGCCGGGCTATGAGGCGAAGTGGACCGGCATTCACGCCATCAGCCGGCAGGAAAGCCAGTTCGCGCAGAACGCGGTCAGCCATGCCGGCGCGCGCGGGCTGATGCAGCTGATGCCGGGCACGGCCAATGAGCAGGCGGGCAAGCTGGGGCTGTCGTACAACGCTTCGGCGCTGACGCAGGATGCAGGATACAACATCCAGCTCGGCTCGGGCTATTTCGCGCGCATGCTCGACTATTATCGCGGCTCTTGGCCACTGGCCGTGGCGGCCTACAACGCTGGCCCCGGCAACGTGAACAAGTTCCTGCGCGCCAATGGCGATCCGCGCAATGGCGGTATCGACTGGGTGGAATGGATCGAGAAGATCCCGCTTTCCGAGACACGCAACTACGTCCAGCGCGTGCTGGAAAATGCGGTGGTCTATGAGGCGATGAACCCGCAGTATGCAAGCTATCGCGGGAGCAATCCGATGAGCTACTTTATCGGGAAGCGGGAACCGGGGTGAGCGAGGCTACGCTGATCTTGGGCAGGTATTTTGAGCATGGTATACGGTCGGAAGAAGAGCTTCATGCTGCAATGGTCGGACTGGACCAGTTCGACAATGGCGAGATCGCGTCTCTGACGATTGAACCGAAGAGGTACATTCGCGCCAAGCGTTGCGGGTTGTATTGGTCAGTCACGGCACGCAGTGGCAGCTTATTAACGCTTGCCTCATTCACGGCAGATTCGACCACCGAGTATTCGGCGCGTGTTGTGCAAGAGGCACAGGCCATGCCTTCACTACGGGATCGGATACGGGCCGCCTTTAAGAGGGTGCCGGAGCAAAGCCTTTCGACCGAGCAGGTGAGAACGCTGTTCGGAGAGTTTTTCGGCGGCCGAAGGTATACAATCCCTCGGTCTGGCGCTTGAGAAGCGGGATCCCGGGTCAAGCCCGGGATGGGTTAGTGTTGAGGCCGCAGTTCTCTATCCTACCTGTTTTTGCGGAGCACAAACGGGGAGGTGTCAGCGGTGCAGCCGGTGACGGAGGGATTCTTTCTCTTGCCCCTCCACCAACCGCTTCGCGGGCGGTCCCCCTCCCCATTTGTCCTGCGGAAAAATGGGGCGGATTTGTTGTTTAGATTCTCGTCCTCGCCCACAAACGGGGCATGAAACCTGACGGTCACCCCATCACTCCCGCCGGATTTGCGGCACTACGCGCGCGCTATGACCACCTTCTCGGCACTGAGCGCCCGGCCATCGTCGAAATCGTTAGCTGGGCTGCCGGCAACGGCGACCGGTCGGAGAACGGCGATTATCTCTATGGCCGCAAGCGGATGCGGGAGATTGATCGGGAACTGGCGTTCCTTGCGCGGCGGATGAAGGCGGCGCGGGTGGTCGATCCCGCGCGGCAGGAGGATCGGTCGCGCGTGCTGTTCGGAGCCTGTGTCGAGATTGCCGACGAGGACGACAACCGCAAGGTTCTGACCTTGGTCGGCGATGACGAGCAGGATGCCTCGAAGGGGCTGATCGGATGGAGCGCGCCGATTGCCAAGGCCTTGCGCGGGGCGCGGGTTGGCGATTTGCGTGTGGTGCGGTTGCCTTCGGGCGAGAAGGAGTGGGAAATCATGAGCGTTTCCTATCCCGAAGCCTAGCGCTATGAGCGTTCCCATGAAACGGGGTCGCTTCTACATCATGCGCCACGGCGAGACGGTCTATAATGCGACGCGTCGGCTGCAGGCGAACCACATCCACACGCCGCTTACGCGGCAGGGCTTCGAGCAGGCGGTGGCGATGGGCTGCGCGCTGCGGGCCGAACTGGGCGAGCGACCACAAGTGACGCTGCATATCTCCGACACCGGGCGCGCCTTGCAGACGGCGGCGCTGATTGCCGAGGAACTGGGGCTAGACTGGTTCGCCGGGCAGCGGACGATGGATCTCAAGGAGATCGACATGGGATCGTGGTGCGGCCGATCCTACAGTGATGTCGAGGACGAGGTCGGCCCGATCGTGATCGAAGACCACCTGCTGCGTCCGGCGCCCGATGGCGAGGACTACCCGATGATTGCGGCGCGGCTGAACCGCTGGCTCGAGGGGTTGACCGACGAGAGCGGCGATCACATCGTCGTGATGCACGGCATCTCCAGCCGCGTGTTGCGCGGGATCATGGCGGGCTATCCGGTGCATCCCCTTCACGGCGCACCAATTGCGCCGTCGCTCGTGCAAGGTTCAATTGCGCTGATCCAGGACGGCGAAGAATCGGTCCTGTTCGGCTCGGAACGCGGGATCGAGCACGCCTGATGGGCGATGTCGTCAATCTCCGAGCAGCGCGCAAGGCCAAGGCGCGGGTTTCGCGCGAGGTTGAGGCGCAGGCCAACCGGGCCAAGTTCGGGCGGACCAAGGGCGAAAAGCTGCGCGAGGCGCAAGAAGCGGAACGAGCAGCAAGACAGCTCGATGGCGCGAAACGGGAGGAGCCGTGAGGCGGCTGCTGGTTCTGGCAGCACTGGTGCTTGGCGGGACCGCCGTCGCGCGCGACAGCTTGGGCGTGTTCGGCACTTGGGGCGCGTTTCGCGATCCGGGTGTGCCGCGCTGTTATGCGATTGCCATGGCGGAGAAGGTCAACGGGCGGGAGCAGACTTTCCAGCCCTACTTCACCGTGGGCTACTGGCCCAAGCGCGGCATTCGCGGTGCAGTGCATTTGCGCCTTGCAAGGCGCCTGGCGCCGGGGTCGTCGGTCAACGTCTCGTTTCCCGAAGCCAACTTCACGCTGCAGGCGGGACAGGCCGATGCCTGGCCGATGGACCAGCGCGCCAACGCCGGGATCGTAGCCGCCTTGCGCAGCGCGCCGCGCGTGGTGGTGACGGCGCAAGGGGCGGACGGACGGAGGTTCCGCGATGTATACACGCTTGGCGGTGCAGCCTCTGCCATGGATGCAGCGGCGCTGGGGTGCGCCGGATAGGAAAAGGGCGAGCCCTGGCGGCCCGCCCTTCCCTTGTCTTCAAGCTTGAAGCTTAGAAGCGGATGCCGACGCCAGCAGTCACCGAGTGACGGTCGGTGTCGATGTTGAAGCGGCTCGAGTCCGGCGTGTCGCCGTTGAAGTCGAATTCGCCTTCGCTGTAGTTGGCGTACTTGTATTCGAGCTTCACGAAGGCGTTGGTGCCGATGTTCTGCTCGACGCCCGCGCCGACGCGATAGCCGTCGGTGTCAAGGCGCTGGCGCAGATTGGTCGTGCCGTTCGTGCCCTGCAGGTTGTAACGGGCGTTGCTGTAACCACCCTTGACGTAGACCATGGTGCTCGGGCTCATCGCGTAACCAAGACGGGCGCCGACATAGTACTGGCGACCGGCTTCGACGCGGCCAAGATTGAACACGTTCGGCTGGTCGTTATTGTTGTCCCAGCTGGCGCTGCTGTCGGTGATTTCGGCTTCGGCGCCGGCAACCAGGTTGGTGCCAAGCGGGATATCGTAACCGATGGCGGCACCGTATTCGACGCCGTCGATCGACTGCTTCAGATCACGGTCGCCGTCGACGTCTTCGGTGCTGCCCGAGCGGTTGTGGTCGTAGCCGACGAGAGCTTCAGCGCGAAAGCCGCTGAACGCCTCGGCAGGGGTAGCGTCCTGCGCGTACGCAGGGGCGGCGGCGATGGCGGTGCCGGCGGCGAGAATTGCGCAGATCTTCTTCATGTCTCACTCCATTCGAAAACTTCCTGCCGGTCCTGTTGTCGTTGCGACCCGACAGTGACCGGTGGAATGAGCGGAACTGCATCCGGTTTCCTGAACCTCACACAACAGGAAACCGTGACATTTCAGCCACATAAAATTCGATGAAGTGCAGCGCACGAACGATGAAATGCTGGAACACCGCGGCCCCCAAGGCGTTCGCGCGAGCCTCGGTTTGCGCCCGGGGCCACGAATCACTATATGCGCGCGATGCAGAGCCAGATCGATCCCAGCCCTTCGCTTCCCGCCAACATGCCCATTGCTGGGCACGTTGATCCCGTGCCCGTGCCGCGCGAGGTGACGCCGCGCGAGGATGGACGGGTGGACCTCATTGGCCTGCCGAAGAAGCAGATCGCCTCGCTATTCGAAGCCGCGGGTCTTGATGCCAAAGCGGCCAAGCTGCGCGCGAAGCAGGTGTTTCACTGGCTTTATCATCGCGGCGTGACCGACTTCGAAGCGATGACCGACATCGCCAAGACGATGCGCCCATGGCTGGCGGAGCGCTTCGTCATCGGCCGCCCGGACATTGTCGAGGCGCAGGTTTCAACCGATGGCACGCGCAAGTGGCTGCTGCGCACGGCAGACAAGCACGATTTCGAGATGGTGTTCATCCCCGACGCCGATCGCGGCACGCTTTGCGTTTCGAGCCAGGTCGGCTGCACGCTCAATTGCCGCTTCTGCCACACCGGCACGATGCGCCTGGTGCGCAACCTCACCCCGGGCGAGATCGTCGGCCAGGTCATGCTCGCACGCGATGCGCTGGGCGAATGGCCCAAGGCTGGCGGTACGATGGCCGGGCTCGACTTCGACGATGAGGACGAGGAGGCTGCCAGCGCCTATACCCCCGATGGTCGCCTGCTGACGAACATCGTGATGATGGGCATGGGGGAGCCGCTCTACAATTTCGACAATGTGCGCGATGCGCTCAAGCTGGTCATGGACGGCGACGGGCTCGCCCTGTCGAAGCGTCGCATCACGCTCTCGACCAGCGGCGTCGTGCCGATGATGGAGCGCTGCGGCGAGGAGATCGGGGTGAACCTCGCGGTCTCTCTCCACGCGGTGACCAAGGACGTGCGCGACGAGATCGTGCCGATCAACCGCAAGTACGGCATCGACGAACTGCTGCAGGCCTGTTCTGACTATCCCGGCGCTTCGAACGCCCGCCGCATCACCTTCGAGTACGTGATGCTGAAGGACAAGAACGACAGCGACGACGACGCGCGCGAGCTGGTGCGCCTGATCCGTCAGTACAAGTTGCCGGCCAAGGTCAACCTGATCCCGTTCAACCCCTGGCCCGGCGCACCCTACGAGTGCTCCAGCCCGGAGCGGATCAAGAGCTTCGCGAATATCGTGTTCGAAGCCGGGATCAGCGCACCGGTACGCACGCCACGCGGGCGCGACATCGACGCAGCCTGCGGGCAGTTGAAGACGGCAGCGGAGAAGAAGAGCCGCGCCGAACTCGACCGTCTTGCTGAAGAGAAGATGGCCGCGCTCGGCTGAGCAGTCATCCAACCTTGCGCTGAACGACCGGTTCGGGTTCGTTTCTGACCGGTGGAGTGCCCGATACGGCAGCGATGCGCCCGCCCTCGTCGAGCCGCAGCGGCATGGAGAATTCCACGCCCATACGGTCATCGCTTGACCAGCGGCAGGTTGCCGTAACCACGTGGTTCTCTGCCAACAGTACCCGGAAGATCGTTCCCGGAGGCACGTTCCACAAGCCTTCGATCAGCGCCCCGGTCTGGCTGATATTGCGGACCATCGCGTTGTAGCGATGGCCGCCGTGATCGAGGACGACCTTGCGCAGCATGGACTGGCGCGCGGCGCGCGCGGAACGTGGCCCTTGCGCGATAGCCATGAGGCCGGTTGAAAGACGGGCAGCGGCGTTCATAGCCGATAGCGGACGCTCGTAGATATAGCCCTGCACGTGGCTGCAGCCGAGCATCCGGACCAGGTCAAGTTCGTCCAGGGTCTCGACCCCTTCGGCCGTCGTTTCCATGCCCAGCGCCTCGGCAAGGCTGACGATCGAGGCGATGATCGCGCCGTTGCGGCTGCCGGGTTGGGTGGCGCCGCGCACGAAGCTCTGGTCGATCTTGATCTTGTCGAACGGCGCAGACCTCAGGTAGCCCAGCGAGGAATACCCTGTGCCGAAATCGTCCAGCGCCAGGCGCACGCCGATGGCCTTCAACGACTTGAACATCTGGTCGGTGCCCTCGTCGTCATTGAGAAACACGCTTTCGGTGATCTCCAGTTCGAGGCGTTCTGCTGCAACCTGCGAACTCGCCAGCGCGTTTGTGACGATCACTGGAAGCGACGGATTGGCGAACTGTAGCGGCGAGACGTTTACCGCTACGCGCACGTTATCGGGCCAGCGCGCCAAGTCCTGACAAGCGGTGCGCAGCGCCCATTCGCCAATCGGCGCGATCAGACCGGTATCTTCTGCGATGGGAATGAAACGGCTCGGGCTGATCCAGCCGTGCTCGGGGTGGTTCCAGCGCAGCAGCGCCTCGAATCCGGTAATCTTCTCGGTCGCTGTCTGCACGACTGGCTGATAGTAAAGCTCAAGACCACCATTCGAGACCGCATCGCGCAGGTCTTCTTCCATCTGGCGGCGCTCTTCGGCATCGCTGTGCAGGTCCGGCGCATAGAAGTGGAAGCGTCCGCGTCCGCCATCCTTGGCGGCATAGAGCGCCAGGTCGGCATTGCGGATCAGCGCCTCGCTGGTCACGCCATCGTCCGGCGCCAGCGCGATGCCGACCGAGGCGCCGATCATCACGCGGCTGCCCTCGATTGAGTAAGGCTGCGACAGGCTCTCAATGATGCGGTGGGCCAGATGGCCAAGTTGCTCGCGCTCGATCTTGCCAGGCAAAATCACCTGGAATTCATCGCCACCGAGGCGGCCGACACGGCCCATCTTGCCCACGACCCGCTCCAGACGCTGCGCGACCTGCTTGAGCAGCGCATCGCCGGCGGGATGGCCTAGCGTATCGTTCACCTGCTTGAAGCGATCGAGGTCGAGCAGGAAGACCGTGCAGGCGCGCTGATGCAGTTGCGGAGCGAGAAGGATCTTCTCCAGCGTCTGCGACATGCGGAAGCGGTTGGACAGGCCTGTCAGCGAATCAAAGTGCGCCAACCGCGAAGCATGCTCCTGCGAACGGCGTTTTTCGGTAAGATCCGTGCCCGAGCCGCGGAAACCGGTGAAGTTGTTGAACGTGTCGTAGGTCGGCCGGCCGGTGATCGACCACCAGCGTTCCTCTTCCGCTGTCGCTGCCCGCACCGCAAGTTCGCCGAAGCTGGATCGCGCGGAGAGGTGAAAGGCCAGCGTACGTTCGCCTTCGCCCGATTGCTCGGACAGGTTGAACAGCTCGGCAAAGGGACGGCCGATCAGATCGTCGACCTTGCGACCGAGAATCTCGGCAACGGGTGTGGAAAGATATGTCAGCTGACCACGACGATCAGTTTCCCAGAACCAGCCCTGCCCCGTCTCTTCATAATCGGAAAGAATTTCCTGTGCGCGGGTGGAAGCGCGCTGGTCGTTCTCCAGCTTCTCGCGAAGCAGCAGGTCGATCTTGCGCTGGCGCAGGTAGGCTGCGACGGCAATCGCAACACCTACCAGCAAAGAGAAGTAGCCGCCGAACGTGCTGGCTACGCAGGTGACACCCGACCACACGGAGATCTGAGCCGCCAGTACGCCGACCAACCGGCCCGAGAGCACCACTGTCGCCAGCAACGAAACAGTTGCCACTGCGACGAGGCAGTAGAACCAATCGATCTGACCCGAAGTGCCCCAGACGCCCATGGCAGAGCCAAACAGAAACATGGGCAAGGCAACTGCCACGCCCATCAGCGCCATCCGCTGCCCGGTCTCCATCTCGCTTTGCGCTTCACGGCGCACCGCGAGCTTCGAAAGGTGCGCCGCAATAGCGGCGACAACCGCCAGGAGTGCTGCAAGCGGGTTCGGGATTACCAGGTTGAAACCGGCAACCAGCAGCGGAAGCACCAGCATGACATAGGCCATTTGCGGCCATTCCGGCGCTATCAGGCGGTTCGCCGAATCGCTGCCAAACAGAAAACTGGCCCCTGCTTCGGGCGCTGCCGGGACGACAGGACGTTCCCGCCGACGCGTACGCGCGAAGTCGCGCGTGGCAGTTTGCCTGTTTGGTTGAGTTTCAGCGTCTCCCGGCATGGCGCGTGTTTGCACGACCGTGCTTTGAGAAAGCGTTAAGCGATCCGCATTCGTGTACTTTTGCTGCGAGTGCGAAGGTGCTAGTCAGCGGCTGTAGCGTGGGGTCATAGTGAACAGTACACCGAAACAATCAAAGATCGGCGTTGCCGGACGTCGTCTCAACATTGCGCGCTGGCACGAAGGGGCCGGAAGAGGCCAATATCGCCCTCTGCTCATGCTCAACGGTATCGGCATGAACCTCGAACTGCTTGCCCCCGTCGCCCGGGCGCTGCCAGAGCGCGAGGTGATCTGCTTCGACATGCCGGGCATCGGTGGCTCGCCCGATCCAGTACTGCCCTATACGATTCCGAGCATGGCGCTGACCACGGCGTCGCTGCTCGATCTTTTGGGCATCGAACAGGTCGATATCCTCGGGATCAGTTGGGGCGGCGCGCTGACCCAGCAATTCGCCTTCCAGCACCGCGCACGGACCGGCCGGATCGTTCTTGCGGCCACGGCGTCCGGCGGCGCGACCATGGTACCCGGCAATAGCTCCATGCTCGCCCACCTGTCCGATCCACGTGAGTACACGGTAGAGCGGACACTGCGCCGGAACCTCGCCTCGATCTACAATGGTGGCGGCAGCGGCAAGGTCTCGCTCAATGCGGCCAAGGCGCCCTCGCCGCTCGGCTTCTCATATCAGATGATGGCGTTTGCGACATGGAGCAGCGTGCCGTTCCTGCCGCTTCTGTCCATGCCGGTGATGATCATGGCCGACGAGGAGGACCAGCTGGTTCCGGCCTCTAATGCCCATTTCCTTCACAATGCCATTCCCCACAGCCGGATCGAGATGTTCCACGGCGGTGGTCACCTGTTCATGCTGTCCCAGCGTGACCGCTTCATCGAAAAGCTGCGCGCCTTCCTGGACGAGGATATCCACCGCGGCTGATCGTGAACCTCGCTGGCCCGCTTTCCTTTTGCTGTCTTGACGATAGCATCGACGCAAGACTCGAAAGGCTGAGGAGAGGCCATGCGGCATATCGCGATCGTCGGTTCGGGACCGGCCGGGTACTACACCGCGGAAGCCGCGCAAAAGCAGTGGGGCGATGACGTCCGCATCGACATCTTCGACATGCTGCCGGTGCCCTACGGCCTCATTCGCTTCGGGGTCGCGCCGGATCACCAGTCGATCAAGGGCGTAACCCGGCGCTATGAACAGACCGCGCTTGCCGACAACGTGCGCTTCGTCGGCAACGTCAAGGTTGGCCAGGACGTCTCGATCGCGGAACTGCAGGATTTGTACGACGCGGTCGTGCTTGCCACTGGCGCGCCACGTGACAAGGACATCGGCATTCCCGGCGACCATCTGAAAAACGTCTTCGGCAGCGCTGCTTTTGTCGGATGGTACAATGGCCACCCGGAATTCGCCGCGCTCGATCCTGATTTGTCCGGCCACACCGCCGTAGTCATCGGCATGGGCAACGTCGCACTCGACGTGACGCGCATCCTTTCCAAGACGCGCGAGGAGTTTGCCGGAAGCGACATCGTGGCGCACGCGCTTGAACGGCTGATGGCCTCGAAGATCAAGCGAATTGTCATTCTCGGGCGGCGCGGAACTCACCAGATCATGATGACGCCCAAGGAACTGGGTGAGCTTGGCCACCTTTCCCGCACCGCCCCGTGGGTGGATCCGCGCGACTTGCCCGAAGAAGTGGAAGACGCGCTGCTTGAACCGGGCATCCGCAAGTCCGTGACACATTTGCGCTCTTTCGCGGCCATCCCGGAAAGCCATCGCGCCGACCTGCCGCTGGAGGTGGAATTCGATTTCTTCGCCTCGCCCCAGGGGCTGATGGGCGAAGGCCAGGTGCAGGCGATTTCCGTTGAGCGCACGCGTATCGAGGCGGGCCGCGCGGTCGGCACAGGCGAGTTCTACGAAATTCCGGCGAACCTGGTGATCTCGTGCATCGGATACCAGACTTCGCCGATCGAAGGCGTGCCCTTCGATGATGGCGCCGGCCGCTTTGCCAATGACGAAGGGCGCATCCTCCCCGGCCTTTATTGCGTGGGCTGGGCGCGGCGGGGGCCTTCGGGCACGATCGGCACCAACCGTCCGGATGGCTTCGGCATCGTCGAAATGATCGCCGAGGACTTTCCCCAGAGCCAACGCAAGACCGGGCGCGTTGGCTTCGATGCCCTCGCAGCGGCCCGCAAGCTGGACGTGGTCAGCTTCGACGACTGGAAGAAGATTGAGGAAGCCGAAACGTTGCGCGCACGGGACGATGCTCCGCGCGAGAAATTCGTGGACGTCGAAGAGATGATTAGGGCCAGCGGCCATGATTGATGCAACGCTCCGCCCGCACAGTTGACCGTCGGGCAAACCTCTGACTTAATCGCCCGGTTAACGCGACAGGCGACCAGCTTGAGTCGGCCTGCGCGGGGAGAAGGAGCCAGCTTATGCCAGCCTATGACATGATCATCCGCAATGGGACGATCGTCGACGGAACCGGCGCGCCGCGCTTTACCGGTGACGTTGCCGTAAAGAATGGCCTAATTGCCGCCGTCGGCACTGTGCGCGGCGATGCTGCCGAGGAGATCGATGCCACCGGCCGTGTCGTTGCGCCGGGGTGGGTGGACGTACACACGCACTACGATGGTCAGGCGACTTGGGACGCCGAAATGGCGCCTTCTTCCTGGCATGGTGTGACCACCGTGGTCATGGGCAACTGCGGCGTCGGCTTCGCCCCCGCCGCGCCTGATCGCCACGATTGGCTGATCGGCCTTATGGAAGGCGTGGAAGACATTCCGGGCACTGCGCTGGCCGAGGGCATGACCTGGGACTGGGAGACTTTCCCCGAGTACCTCGATGCGCTGGAGAAGATGCCGCGCGCGGTCGATATCGGCACGCACGTGCCGCACGGGGCGGTACGCGCTTATGTGCTGGGTGATCGCGAGAAACCGGGTGCAATCCCGACCGAGGACGACATCCGCAAGATGGCAGAGATCGTCGAGGAAGGTGTCCGTGCCGGCGCGCTCGGCTTTTCGACCAGCCGCACGGTGATCCACAAGTCGGTCGATGGCGAAGTGGTCCCCGGCACCACGGCCACGGCGGAAGAGCTGATCGAGATCGGGCGCGCGATGGGCCGTGTTGGCCATGGCGTGTTCGAAATGGCTTCCGACATGCGCCGCGAATGGGATGAGTTCGGCTGGATGGGGGCGCTCAGCCGTGAGACCGGGCTGCCCGTCACCTATGCGGCGCTGCAGTCCATCGCCAAGGAACTGCCGCTTGAGGAACAGATTGCAGAAATGCGCCGCCAGAACGCGCAAGGGGCAAACATCGTCGCCCAGATCGCTCTGCGCGGAAACGGCGTGATCATGGCCTGGCAGGGCACGATCCATCCCTTCCGCTTCCGGCCAAGCTATGTGGCGATCGCCGACCTGCCCTGGAAAGAGCAACTCGCCCACCTCAAGGACCCGGCCTTCCGCGAGAAAGTCCTGTCCGAAGCAAACGAGTACCCGGAAAGCGACATCATCGGCCTGCTCATGATGATCTCGCAAGGCTGGCACAACCAGTTCATCATGGACGACGGCTTCGATTACGAGCCGCAGGCCGAAGCCAGCGTGCTCGCCCGTGCAAAGTCGGCAGGCGTTGCGCCGGACGCCT
Source organism: Novosphingobium sp. CCH12-A3 (assembly GCF_001556015.1). Lineage (NCBI taxonomy): Bacteria > Pseudomonadati > Pseudomonadota > Alphaproteobacteria > Sphingomonadales > Sphingomonadaceae > Novosphingobium > Novosphingobium sp. CCH12-A3. The sequence goes on from NZ_LSIA01000044.1 coordinate 32,397, forward strand.
ATGCTTACGACAAGCTGATGGAGAATGACGGAACCGGCTTCATCTACCTGCCGATCCTGAATTACGCCGATGGCAACCTCGATTTCCTGGAGGCATTGCAAGCATCCGAAGATACCGTGAACTCGCTCTCCGATGGCGGAGCGCATTGCGGAACGATCTGCGACGCGGCCAGTCCGACGTTCATGCTCCAGCATTGGGTCCGGGATCGCCAGCGTGGCGGCAGGATCAGCCTGGAACATGCCGTGAAGCGCCAGTGCCACGATACGGCGAGGCTCTACGGGCTGGACGATCGCGGCATATTGGCACCGGGATACCTGGCCGATATCAACATCATCGACTTCGACAACATCAAGTTGCTCAAACCTTGGTTGGCGTTTGACCTGCCTGCGGGCGGCAAGCGCCTGCTCCAGAAGGCCGAGGGGTATGACTATACCATCAAGGGCGGCAAGGTGACGTTCCGCAAGGGAGAATGGACCGGGGCGACGCCGGGCGTGCTGATCCGCGGCCCGCAGCGGGCGGATCTGCTCGAAGCGGCAGAATGACGCAAGCAGGCCCGCCCCTTCATTCGGGGGCGGGCCTGCCGGCTTTCACGTTAATTCAGGCAGCGTTGCGGAACGTTGCATTCGCAGAATGGCCGAAGTTGCCCTGAAGCCTGAATTGCGAAACCAGCGAAGACAGGCGGTTGGCCTCGCCCGCAAGGCTTCGTGCCGCTGCCGTGGCTTCCTCGACCATCGCAGCGTTTTGCTGGGTCATGGTGTCCATCTCACGCACGGTCTCGCGAACCTGGCCAATGCTGCCAGCCTGATCCTGCGCCATCGCGGCGATGCTGCTGGCAAGCTGGGCGACATGGCCGACCTGCTCCACGATAAGGGCAAAGGTATCCCCGGTCTGCCCCACAAGGCTCACCCCGCGCTCTACCTGCGTCGAACTGGCCGTTATCAGGTGCTTGATATCCCGGGCGGCGTCTGCAGTGCGCTGCGCCAGCGCGCGAACCTCGGTGGCCACGACCGCGAACCCCCGGCCAGCATCTCCGGCACGGGCCGCCTCTACGCCCGCGTTCAACGCAAGCAGGTTTGTCTGGAACGCGATGCCATCGATGACAGAAATGATCTTGCCGATCTCCTGCGCCGAATTGTGAATATCGTTCATGGCCTGGACCGCTTCGCTGACGACTTCGCCGCCGCGCATCGCCTCGCCATGCGCCTGCTGCACCGAATCGTGCATGTGCGCCGCATCGCCTGCCGTCGTATTGACGGTCGAGGCCAGCGCAGTGACCGCCGCCGATGCTTCCTCCAGGCTCGCCGCCTGCTGTTCGGTACGGCGCGCCAGATCGTCGGAAGCCTGGCGGATCTGCTTGGCCCCGACGTCAACCGAGCCGGATGTGTCGGCCACGTTGCGCAACACGCCTGAAACCTGGACCCGCATGCCGTCGAGATGCTTCTGCAGTTCCGCAAACGCTGTCGGCAAATCCGGCACCGGAGTGGCAAAATCACCTTCCGCCATCGCGCGCAAGGTTGCGCTCACTTCGTCGATGACCGCAACTCGCGCAGCTTCCTCGGCCTTGAAGTACGTCGAAAGCGCCACCTCCATGTCCAGCAGCGCCATCTTGATCATGGAACCGACAGACCTGGCCAACTGCCGCCGACGGAAGATTGCCGTGAAGCCTGCGAACATCTTGTTTACGATGTTCTCGAGCACGGAGGCATAGGCGCCAATATACCAGCCCGGCTCAAGTCCGATCCGAGCATGCACGTTGCCAATCCGCTCGGCGCTGTCGAAATAGGCTTTGTCGACAGAGCCGCCAAACATCCCGGCCCAATGCTCTATCTGCTTGTCACGAGCATGGTTCATCGCAGCGCGCGAACCGAAGAAGCGGGATGTCTCCGGGGTTGCGGAAATCTGGTCGTAAAGATTGTCCAGTGCAGGCGGTGCGTGCTTGCGCAACGCCGATGCGATCTCAGAGCCCGATCCGAAACTAAGTTGAGTGGTATCAGTGGGTTAGCTTGACGACCCGCCCAGTCGTTGAGGTCGCGTCCGTCAATGTGGTGTAAAATCGGGTGTGGCCATTGGGCTGCATTTTC
>NZ_LSIA01000045.1:0-541 GCF_001556015.1 Novosphingobium sp. CCH12-A3
CCACGATACGACGCGCATCGGCTTGTTCGAATTTCTTGGCTTGGAGCCGGGGCTTGCCCGCCTCGATCTTGGCGGCGGACAGGTAGCCCGCACGCGCGCGGACGCGGGTGCGGCAATCGAACGGATTGCCTGGGCGGTGCAGTGCGAGGTGTCCGTCGTGCAGGCCACCCTCGTTCCGGCTAGCGGTGAGTATCTGTTGCCGCCGCGCGGGCGCCATTATGGCTGTCTGAAATGCTGGCTCGAATTCCACCTGGCAGGCAAGCCGCTGGTGATCCTGCGCGAATGGACGCTTCGGCAAAGCTGGCTCTGCCGCAAGCATCAGGCCTTGCTGGTCGATCTGCGCGATGTGCCGCGCCGCGCCGTCGGGGTGATCGATCTTGCTTCACTGCGCCGCCTTGCTGCGGTGTCAGTGCGTGCACTTGAGCTGCTCGGCTTCGCCGAACCCCGTCTGCTCGGCAACCGTCATGCCGCACTGAAGCTGCTGGGGCAGGGCGCTGCCGAGCGTCCGCCGCCCGGGCTCGATGCCTACATGCGCGAGTTC
>NZ_LSIA01000046.1:0-819 GCF_001556015.1 Novosphingobium sp. CCH12-A3
CACCAACTATTTTATCGCCGCCGGGTATGAGCCAGAGTGATCGGAATCTGCTCTATCTTGGAAAGCCCACAGCTTACGACTGAAAATGCAAGAAATGACCTTGCGATTAGTGTTGAGCAGATAGCTTTTTCGGACACAGATCCATATCACGAACAAACACAATCTGCGTCCAATGCGACGGTGCGGAACGCTGTCGCTGCAGCGCTCTCTGCAGCCGCAAGCGCGATTTCTAATCCCAAAGTTGTGGGTGCAGCAGCGGCGGGTGGTCTTGTTACGGGAGCTGCAAGTGTGATTGGCAAGGCTGCCATGACAGCCGTCCTTGCTACAAATTTTGACCCTGTGATGCTTTTCATATCTGGGAATGTTGAAATTCTAAGGCATTATATTATGGTTGCTTTCCCAAGCTTCGATCATCTTCCGATTCTTCTAGATAAAGCAAGAGAATTATGGAAGAAGATGTCAGGTATTCTGTGATTTTACTTGGGGGTTTGTGGTAGTTTACTTATAACCTAAATTCCCTCACACTTAGCGGCTGGCATTTGCTCCACGTCGACCTTTTTCATCCCCGCGTCTCTGCGTGAAGCCATAAAACCATTTTCCTACACCCCCCATCCTCGCCTAGAAGTTCCCGCTTTGTTCCAAACGGGAGCCGCCCATGCCGCACGCAGCCGATCCGCATCAGCCTTCCTCCTTTGGGCGCGGGTGGATTCCCGCGAGCCGGGATATCGGGCTGCCTGATGATGCTATGCCTGCGGTTGGCGCGAAGGGGCGGGGGCGCGTGGCTTCAATTCCCCTCCCGCAGGCGGGAGGGGTTAGGGG
>NZ_LSIA01000047.1:0-312 GCF_001556015.1 Novosphingobium sp. CCH12-A3
GCGAAGATCTACCTGTCGCTGGCGCCGTGTGACATGCGCAAGGGCTTTGACGGGTTATCGGCGCAGGTCCGCAACATCCTTCGGCTCGACCCGTTCTCGGGCGCGGTGTTCCTGTTCCGAGGCAAGCGCGGGAATCGCCTGAAGGCGTTGGTATGGGATGGATCGGGCTTGTGCCTGTACGCCAAGCGCCTGGAGCGCGGAAAGTTCGTGTGGCCCAGAGCAAGCGAAGGCGCGGTGCGACTGTCGGCGGCACAGATGGCGATGCTGATCGAGGGCCTGAACTGGAAGCAGGCGATCGTACACGACGAGGTG
>NZ_LSIA01000048.1:0-1245 GCF_001556015.1 Novosphingobium sp. CCH12-A3
TTGACGTGCTCCCCTGATTGTTACCGGTCAGAGGTAGAGTCTCGCTCCTTCATGATGTTGGTTTGATGGGATGGCAACGTGTCTGGGGGCATGCCCCCAGACACGTTGGCCGGCGATCTCGGCGGGGGTCTTCCCGCCCAGTTTCGAGTGTGGCCTGACTGTGTTGTAGTCGTGCTGCCAGGCGGCGAGCACGAACCGGGCGTGAGCCAGGGAGGTGAACAGGGTCTCGTTGAGGCATTCATCCCGCAGTCGGCCGTTGAAGCTTTCCACGAAGCCGTTCTGCATCGGCTTGCCCGGGGCGATGTAATGCCACTCGACCTGGCGTTCCTGTGACCACCGCAGGATGGCCGACGAGGTCAGTTCTGTCCCGTTGTCGCTGACTACGGTGTGGGGTTTGCCCCGCCGGCCAATGAGGCTGGTCAGTTCCCTGGCCACCCGTGCACCCGACAGCGAAGTGTCGGCCACCAGCGAGAGACACTCACGCGTGAAGTCATCGACCACGCACAGGATGCGGAAGCGCCGGCCGCAGACCAGGCTGTCAGAGACGAAGTCGAGCGACCAGCGCTGGTTCGGACCTTCTGGCAAGACCATCGGCGCCCGAGTGCCCAAGCCCCGCTTGCGCCCACCGCGGCGGCGCACCCGCAAACCTTCCTCGCGGTAAATCCGCAGCAGCTTCTTGTGATTGGGCGCCATGCCTTCTCGCGCCAGCAGGTAACCGAGACGGCGATAGCCGAACCGCCGGCGCTCTCCTGCCAACTCGCGCAGCCTTTGCCGCAGCGGGCCGTCGTCAGGGCGGTTCGATCGATACCGGACCACCCTGCGGCTCACGCCGACCAGTGCACACGCCCGACGCTCGCTCAGCCCGTGATGCTCACAGGCATGGGCGACGGCTTCCCGCTTGGCGCCGGGCGTCACCATTTTTTTGAGGCCAGATCCTTCAGCACCGCATTGTCGAGCATGGCTTCGGCCAGCAGCTTCTTCAGCCTGGCGTTCTCCTCCTCAAGCGATCGCAGCCGCCGGGCCTCGGACACTTCCAGGCCACCGAACTTCGACTTCCACTTGTAGAACGTCGCCGAGCTGATCCCATGGCGCCGGCACACCTCCGCCGTCGCCATCCCAGTCTCCTGCTCCTTCAAGATCGCGATGATCTGCTCTTCGCTAAACCTGCTCCGTTTCATCGTCGTCCGACTCCTTCACGGTCGGACTCTACCATCGGGCGGTCACATTTCAGGGGAGCACGTCACC
>NZ_LSIA01000049.1:0-286 GCF_001556015.1 Novosphingobium sp. CCH12-A3
GTGTCGCGGGGACGTGGAAGGACCTGACCGACAACGTCAACCTCATGGCGGACAACCTGACGGGCCAGGTCCGCAACATCGCCGAGGTCACCACTGCGGTGGCTTCCGGAGACCTTTCCAAGAAGATCACGGTCGATGTGAAGGGCGAGATCCTCGAGCTCAAGAACACCATCAACGTGATGGTGGACCAGCTTAACGGATTTGCCTCGGAAGTGACGCGCGTGGCGCGCGAGGTCGGCACCGACGGCAAGCTGGGCGGACAGGCGCAGGTGCCGGGTGTCGCGGG
>NZ_LSIA01000005.1:0-11030 GCF_001556015.1 Novosphingobium sp. CCH12-A3
GTCCGTCCAATCTCCGCCAAGCATGCTCAAGCTTCACGATTTTTGCAACAGAGCCCGCCCGACAGCTTTTCAGGCCTTCCGCTGTCGAGCCACTTTGGGAAAGGCAAGCGCAAGCATTTAGATCGTGAGGCGCGGTAAGCGCTGTGGAGGGAGGGCGGCACGGTTGCTTGCTGTTGGTTGTGCCGCCGGTGTCAAGATCGCCTGCCTGTGCGGGCCACCCTCCAAACTCGATGATGTCGTACGTCTGCGGCAATTCTGTCGGTCACCCAGATAGCGTTAATCTTTTCTGCAATGTCTGGCCTTGTAACACTTTGTACAGCGTCAAGTTTGTTCGGGGCAGCAAACTTAGGGCCTTAATGTGGCCAGGCTATAACACCTCGTGTTTGCCGGGAAGGGCCAGCAATCATTTTCGTGGCCCTTTGCAGTCTACCAACTCACGCGAAATCAGACACGGGGGGTCTGGACATGATCAGGCAAACAGTGCGCAGGGGTGGCACGTTCGTCATCTGTGCTCTTCTGGCTCTTTCAGCATTTGCAGCGTTCGGCATGTCACAGATTCGCTTGGGCGGACCTTTGCACGAGAGGCAGAAACTGACCGGCGAGTACCTCGCAGATATCCTGCCTCCACCGCAGTATGTCATCGAACCCATGCTGGAAGTCACCAGGATCGTGCAGGATCCCGCATCGCTTGACCTGCGCCGCCACCGGCTTGCCGAGCTTGAAAGGGTCTATCACGACCGCTCGCGATACTGGGCGGCCAGCGAGCTTGATGGCGATCTCAAGCAGCGTCATGAGAAAGACGCTATGATGCAGGCGGACCGCTTCTGGCAACTTGTCGACACGGAACTGCTGCCTGCGGTCGAGCGGGGCGACATGGAAGCTGCAGCAAGGGTCTATCGCAAGGCTGACGCATTTTTGATGCACATCGCACTGCCATCCAAGCCTTGTCCCAGGAAAGCATCCGCCGCAACGCCCTTGCTGAAGAGGAAGCACTGGGAACGGTGCAGACTGTCCTTGGCCTGCTTGGCCTGGTTGCCCTGAGCGCAATGGCCCTAGTCGGCTTTGGCCTGCACAGGCTCATGTCGAGTGCGCTCGACCCGATGCTTGCAGCGGCGCGGACGATGCGCACCATGGCCGAAGGCGATCTGGAAGCGGGACGCTCCCAGCTTCACCGCGACGACGAGGTGGGCGACATGACCCGTGCTATCGAGAGTTTCCGAATTGCAGCCCAGCACCAGCGAGCGGTGGAGGCAGAAGTGCGCAAAGTCGTTGCGAGTGTTTCATGCGGTCTGGACGCGCTGGCGAGAGGAGACTTTGACCATCGGCTTCGCGAAGCCTTTGCCCCGGAGTTCGAGAGCTTGCGCAGTACATTCAACGTGAGCCTTGAAACTTTGGGGAAAGTTGTCGGAGAAGTGTCCAGCTCGGCAGGCCGGGTCGCGATCGCGGCAGAGCAGATCGGTGCGGCATCGAGCGACCTTGCGCATAGAAATGTGGCGCAGGCAGGCAGCGTCGAGGGCAACCTCGAAGCACTTGGAAATGTCCTTGCAATGCTGGAGACAAGCGAAAGCCTGGCTGGCGAGATCCGGCTGAACGTATCGCGGGCGCACGAAGAGGCGGTGCAGGGCGGCACTGTCGCCGCCGAGGCCGTCGATGCTGTTCATGCCCTGGAAAAGTCCTCCAGCGACATCGAGAAGATCGTGAGCCTGATCGACGGAATTGCCTTCCAGACGAATCTCCTCGCGCTCAATGCTGGCGTGGAAGCAGCCCGCGCGGGCGAGGCCGGCAGGGGCTTTGCTGTCGTTGCCAGCGAGGTCAGGTCTCTGGCGCAACGTGCAGGCGATGCTGCTGCCGACATCAGGACCGTGATTGCCGCTTCAGGCGACGAGATTCGCTCCTGCGTGCTCCTGGTCGGCCAAACCGGCGCGGCGCTCGAGCGGATCGTGGCAGGCATGGGCATGGTGGCTGAAAATGTCCGGACGATTGTTGCCAGCATGGGGGAGCAGACGCATTCGCTTAGCACTGTAAAGTGCGCGTCTCAGGCGATTGCCGAGGTGACGCAGCATAATGCAGCCATGGCCGAGCAATCAGACGCGGCAGCCAGGGCCCTCATCAGGGAGGCGCAGGACCTGGACGGGCTCGTTCGCCGTTTGCGCAGCCACCCCGCGGCCGTCAGCGCGTCTGCGCCGCTTCTGCAGGCTGCGTGATAACGCCAGGACGAACGCAACGTTCTTCACGGCTTGCCGGAGTGGGCTCCTGGGCACTGCGCGGGCGCGTGTCTCTACCGGAAGAACGTGCCGACCGGGCTTGCCGAGGGAGGCGCCGCTTCAGCCACAGGACGGTTCGGGGTGGCCGTGTCGCGCGCATCGGAAAAGCTGCCGGGCAAGATGGATGAGACGAACCTGCAGAGCGCTTCGGCTTCAACTTCCTTGCCTTCGATCGTGAGGCGCAAGGTGCAGTCCTCGATTTGCCTGGTTACCGCGCGCTGGACAGCAACAGGCTGGTCGCGGACGGCTGCAAACGCGAGCTTGAGAAGCTCCGTATCGAATTGTCCGGCATTGCGTTTCGTTTGACGGCTCACAGGGTGGCTCCTTCCAGAATGTGTCATGGCAGAGCCGCGAGAGGAACACGAAAGAGGCGACATATCTGAGTTTGCTGGCTAGCACCCGGTGCGCAGTTGGGCAGAGACCAATTCCAGTTCCTGCAGATCTTACGTCAGGAAGCAATGCTTTTGAAGCCCCGCATCAAGGCCGCGGACTTCGACACGGTTCGTTACTGGCGGTGCTCGTTCCTGTGATATGCCGCGAGACGTCGCGGCATGCCTCTCCGAGCCAGCCGCGCGACTCTTGCATCGCCCGAAACCAGCAAATGCGCCTCGGCAAGACTGCAGTGCCATTCGAGAATCCCGACAGGCCGCTTGCCCGGCCTGCGCCAGGAATCAGGGACATGGACGCGTCCTCAACCTGTTCTTGGTCCGGGATCCGGTCTTTGCGCCCTGCAACGACAAGACTGCTACGCTGGGTGGATCGTGCTGGGCAGATCGAGCTTGGTGCTGGGGTCCTGCATCAGCAGAACAGGGTCTGATTGGCCTCGAGGACTCGGGCCTGATGGACCATCAGCATGGCGTACGTCCGACCCGCGGCCGTATGGATGATGGCTGGTTGCAGATCGATCTGGATTGTTCCCTGATTTGCCAAACGCGCCTCGCAATAGAGACCTTTGAGGCCTTCTGCTGCAAGGAAGACAGCCTGATCGTAATAGGCAAGGTGGCTCCTCAGCAGGGAAACAGCAATTGTTGCCCGCGTTTGGTCAATCTGCAATTGTTCGAACAATCGCAGCCGCAGCTTTTCGTCAAGATGAGCGCCTTGCCGCAGCACCTTATGGAGCTTTGTCCGCAAGACGCCCAGCCGGTCGGCCATGTGGGCCAGAGGAATGACCTGGCGAGTCAGCTCGCAGTTGATCAGCCGCTTGTAGGCTGTCTGCTCGGTATCAGCAGTGCCTTGTCCAGCGCGGTCTCCATCGCTCCCGCTGGCATACCTCTGGTTGAAAACGGTGACTGGCGTAATGGCCCCATCCAGCATAGCAGCGTTCCCCTTTGCCTGCATGGCACCACAGGCAGTCTTGCCCGGTCAACTTTATAATCCGTGCCTTTCGCGTGAAGGTCGGGGCAGAAGGTCCCGAGCCAAGTCCTGCTCGCTGCGTTCTGTCACAGGCCCTGTTTCGGGGGCGCGCTCAGACCCTAGGCGACGCTGGAAGGTCATGGCAGTGCCCAAGCGATCGGTGACTTTCGAGAGCAGCCATGTGCCATGAATGCAGGGGAGGGGCGTGTCAGTCCAGATTGGGCCGGAGCCAGCGCTCCATGACGGACACGTCCCAGCCGCGTCGGCCGGCATAGTCTTCGAGCTGGTCGCGGCCGATGGTCGCGACACCGAAGTACTGGCTTTCGGGGTGGGAGAAGTAGAAGCCCGATACCGCCGAGGTCGGCAGCATCGCCTGCGATTCGGTCAGCGTGATGCCTGCCGTGTTGGTGGCATCGAGCAGGTCGAACAGGATCGGCTTGAGCGTGTGGTCCGGACAGGCAGGATAGCCGGGCGCCGGGCGGATGCCGCGGTACTGCTCGCGGATGAGTGCTTCGTTGGTCAGCTGCTCGCCTGGGGCATAGGCCCACAGCGTGGTGCGGACGTACTGGTGCAGGCGTTCGGCAAAGGCTTCGGCAAAGCGGTCGGCCAGGGCCTTCAGCAGGATGTCCGAATAGTCGTCGTTGTCGGTCTTGAAGCGGGCGAGGTGTTCGTCGATGCCGTGGATTCCGACGGCGAAACCACCGATCCAGTCGCCCGCAGGGTCGATGAAATCTGCGAGGCAGAAGTTGGCCCTCCCCTGTCCATTTGGGCCGCGGCTCTTGATGAACTGCTGGCGCAGGAACGGCAGGCGCACCGAGAGCTCGTCGTCGTTCGGGTGCAGGATGACGTCGTCACCGTGCCTCGCGCAGGGCCAGAACTGGGCGACGCCCCTGGCCGTCAGCCACTTCTCGGCGATGATCTTTTCAAGCATCGCGCGGGCGTCGGCATAGAGATTGCGCGCGCTTTCGCCGACCACTTCATCTTCAAGAATCGCAGGATAGGTGCCTGCCAGTTCCCACGAGCGGAAGAACGGTGTCCAGTCGAAGCATTCGACCAGATCGGTAAGGTCCCAGTCCTCGAACACGTGGCGTCCGGGCTGTTCGGGTGGCGGGGCCTTTTCCGAGAAGTCCGGCGCGAAGGCATTCAGGCGCGCGTCTTCGAGGCTGAGCAGCTTCGATGCGCCCTTGCCTGCACGCGCATCGCGCACGTGCTGGTAATCGGCGGCGGTGGCCTTGATGAAGCCCTGCGCCTGCGTATCGGACAGGAGCTGCGAAGCGACGCCAACGGCGCGGCTGGCGTCAAGCACGTGGACGACCGGGCCATCGTAGGCCGGGTCGATGCGCAGCGCGGTGTGGACCTTGCTGGTCGTCGCCCCACCGATCAGCAGCGGGATGGTCATCCCGGCACGCTGCATTTCCTCCGCCACGGTGACCATCTCGTCGAGCGATGGCGTGATCAGGCCGGACAGCCCGATCATGTCGACCTGTTCCTTCTGCGCGACGTCGAGGATCGTCGTCCACGGCACCATCACGCCCAGGTCGATCACTTCATAGCCGTTGCACTGCAGGACCACGCCGACGATGTTCTTGCCGATATCGTGAACGTCGCCCTTGACGGTAGCCATGATGATCCGGCCTTTCGCCTTGGCGCCCTCTTCCTTCTCCGCCTCGATGAACGGGATAAGGTGGGCAACCGCCTTCTTCATCACGCGTGCCGATTTCACCACCTGCGGCAGGAACATTTTTCCTGAGCCGAACAGGTCGCCGACCGTGTTCATGCCTTCCATCAGCGGGCCTTCGATCACCTCGATCGGGCGACCGCCCCGTGCAGCGATGGCAGCGCGGGCTTCCTCAGTATCCTCCACGACGAAAGCGTCGATACCTTTGACCAGTGCGTGTTCGAGGCGGCGGACGACGTCCCAGCCGCGCCATTCCTCGGCCTCCTTATCGGCGACCTTGTCCTTGCCCTTGTAGCTTTCGGCAAGCTCGATCAGGCGCTCGGTCGCGGTCTGGTCACCGCCTGCGGCAGGCGCGCGGTTGAGCACCACGTCCTCGCAAGCCTCGCGCAGAATGGGGTCGATCTGGTCGTAGATGTCGAGCTGGCCGGCGTTGACGATGGCCATGTCCATGCCCGCCGGAATGGCGTGGTAAAGGAACACCGAGTGCATGGCGCGGCGCACCGTCTCGTTGCCGCGGAAGCTGAACGAGAGGTTGGACAAGCCGCCCGAGATGTGGACGTGCGGGCAGCGCGCCTTGATCTCGCGCGTGGCTTCGATGAAGTCGAGCCCGTAGTTGTCATGCTCCTCGATGCCGGTAGCGACGGCAAAGACGTTGGGATCGAAGATGATGTCTTCAGGCGGGAAGCCGATGCCGGTCAGAGCCAAGTAGGCGCGTTCGCAGATTTCGACCTTGCGGTCCTTCGTGTCGGCCTGCCCCTTCTCGTCGAAGGCCATGACGACGACGGCGGCGCCATAATCCATGCACAGGCGGGCGTGGTGAAGGAACGCGTCCTCCCCCTCCTTCATGCTGATCGAATTGACGATCGGCTTGCCCGAAACGCACTTGAGACCTGCTTCGATGACTTCCCACTTCGAGCTGTCGATCATCACCGGCACGCGAGCGATGTCGGGCTCCGCAGCGATCAGCTTGAGGAAAGTGGTCATCGCCTCGACCGCGTCGAGCAGGCCCTCGTCCATGTTGACGTCGATCACCTGCGCGCCGTTCTCGACCTGCTGGCGCGCGACTTCGACGGCCTTGGCATAGTCGCCGGCAAGGATCAGCTTCTTGAACGCGGCCGAGCCGGTAACGTTGGTGCGCTCGCCGACGTTGACGAAACGCGAGCCGGTAAATGTATCGGTCATGGAAATCAGGCAGCCATAACAAAAGGTTCAAGCCCGGCGAGGCGGGTAACGGTGGCAGGCACGGCCATCTTGCGGGGCGGCAGGGCTTGCACCGCCTGCGCCATTGCGGCGATGTGAGCCGGCGTGGAACCACAGCAGCCGCCGAGCACGTTGACCTGGCCTTGGGTTGCCCATTCCTTGACGAGGCCCGCCGTGGTCTGCGGCATCTCGTCATATTCGCCGAGCTCGTTCGGCAGGCCGGCGTTGGGATAGACCATGATCAGCGTGTCGGCGATTTCCGACAGCGCCTTCACGTGCGGGCGCAGCTGGGTGGCGCCGAACGAGCAGTTGAGGCCAATGGTGAGCGGCTTGGCATGGCGGATCGCGTACCAGAATGCCTCGACCGTGTGGCCCGAAAGGTTGCGGCCCGAAAGGTCGGTCAGCGTCATCGACATCATGATCGGGATCTCGCGACCGAGTTCCTTCTCGACCTGGCGCACCGACATGACGCCGGCCTTGGCGTTGAGGGTATCGAACACCGTCTCGATCAGGATGAAGTCCGCGCCGCCTTCGACAAGGGCATGGACCTGCTCGGCATAGACGTCGACGAGGTGGTCCCAGTCGATCTCGCGGAAGCCGGGATCGTTGACGTCGGGGCTAAGCGAAAGAGTCTTGTTCGTGGGGCCGATGGCACCGGCGACGAAACGGGGACGCTTTATACCCTTTTCGGCATCCTTTGCAGTGAACTCATCGGCCACTCGGCGGGCGAGCCTTGCCGATTCCACGTTGATCTCGCGCACCAGATGTTCGGCGGCATAGTCAGCCTGGCTGATGCGGTTGGCGCTGAAGGTGTTGGTCTCGGCAATGTCGGCCCCGGCTTCGAAATAGGCGCGGTGGATCGATTCCGGCACTTGCGGAGCGGTCAGCGCCAGGATGTCGTTGTTGCCCTTCTGGTCCTTGGCCAGGCCCAGCGTTCCGGCATAGTCCGCCTCGGACAGCCTGAAGTTCTGGATCTCGGTGCCGAACGCGCCATCGGTGATCAGGATACGCTTGGCAGCCTGCTCAAGGAAAGCGGTGCGGGCGGCGGAAGGAAGCAAGGTCACGCGGCTTTCTCCAGCGCCGGAGCCTTGGGACGAAGGCCAAGCAGGTGGCAGATCGCGTAGGACAGTTCGGCGCGGTTGAGGGTGTAGAAGTGGAAATCGCGCACTCCGCCGGCATAGAGGCGGCGGCAGAATTCGGCCGCGATGGTCGCGGCGACGAGCTGGCGCGAGGCGGGGTGGGTGTCCAGCCCTTCGAACAGGCCGTCCATCCAGGCCGGGATCGCGGCGCCACAGGCCGCGGCGAACTTGCGCGTCTGAGCAACGTTGGAGACGGGCAGGATGCCGGGCAGGACCGGTGCGTCGATGCCCGCTGCCGCCAGCTTGTCGCGGAAGCGGAAGAAGGTTTCGGGTTCGAAGAAGAACTGGCTGATCGCACGGGTGGCGCCAGCATCAAGCTTGCGCTTGAGGTTGTCGATGTCGGCTTGGCTGCTCGGCGAATCCGGGTGCGATTCCGGATAGGCGGCCACCGAAATCTCGAATGGCGCGATCTGCTTCAGGCCGGCCACCAGCTCTGCAGCGTTGGCATAGCCATCCGGGTGCGGCGTGAACGGCACGCCGGGGGCGCCCATGTCGCCACGCAGGGCAACGATATGGCGCACGCCGGCTTCCCAGTAGCTTTCGGCCACTTCGCGGATCTCGGCCTTGCTGGCATCAACGCAGGTCAGGTGCGCTGCGGCGGGAAGGCGAGCTTCCCTGATGATGCGGGCGACAGTGCCGTGGGTGCGGTCCCGGGTCGAGCCGCCGGCGCCATAAGTTACCGATACGAACTTCGGCTGCAGCGGCCCCAGCGTTTCGACCACGTCCCACAGCTGCGCCATCAGCGCGTCCGTCTTCGGCGGGAAGAATTCGAACGATACGTTGATGTCGCCCGGCAGCCCGGCGAAAAGCGGGGTGTCGAGCGCAGTGCGGGCTTCGCGCAATTTGTCGTAGGTGGGTTGATCGTAGCTGGCGTTCATGGGGCTTTCCGGCTTTGCCGTGGTTCAAGTTGCGCCACGCTGTCTTCCCGGCGCGTGCCGGTCCAGAGCTTGACGACGAGTTCATGACCCGCGAGCGCGCGGGTTTCGTGGGGCACGAAACCGGCATCGCGCAGCATCGCCTCGATCTGGGCATCGGAGAAGCCGAGGCGGGCGTGGGCGTGGGTCTGGCGCAGGTCTTCGCGATCGTGCGCGGCGAAATCGACGATGGCGATGCGGCCGCCCGGCGCGGTGACGCGGGCAGCGCCCGCCAGCACGGCTTCGGGTGCCTGGGCATAGTGCAGGACCTGGTGGAACAGCACCGTGTCGAAGCTGCGCGCGGCGAACGGGATCTGCGCGAAATCGCCTTGCACCAGCTCGACACTGTCGGCGCGCAAGTGCTGGAGCCGGGCGCGGGCAATGCGCAGCATGTCGTGGCTCTTGTCGAAGGCGACGACGTGGCTGGCATGCGGTGCCAGCAGTTCGGCGATGCGGCCGGTGCCGGTCCCGACATCGAGCACGCGGCCCAATCTGCCTTGGGATGGCGTTGCCTCGCCTGCAAGATCGAGCAGCATCTCGGTCAGCGCGGCTTCTACCGGGCCATCTTCGATATGGAGCGAGCGCAACTCGTCCCACTCTTCGGCATGGCGCGAAAACCAGTCGAGAGCGTGGGATTCGCGCGAGGCGCGGATCGCGTCGAGGTGCTGGCGGTCTTCGGCGCAGCGACGGCCGAAGGCGGTGTCCTCGTGCTCGGCCACGGCGAGCAGCCGTGCGATCGCAGCGGCCAGCGGTCTGTCCGAGCTTTCCGAGATCGAGCTGCGCAGGAACACCCAGGCGCCTTCCTTGCGACGCTCGGCCAAGCCCGAATCGCACAGGATCTTGATATGGCGCGACACGCGCGGCTGGCTTTGCCCCAGCACTTGCGCGACTTCGCCCACCGCCAGCTCCATGCTGGCAAGGAGGCGCAGGATGCGCAGGCGCGTCGGGTCGTCGAGCGCGCGAATGGCATTTTCAAGGTTCATGTGGGGCTTCATATAAAGAAACCTTTATGCCTGTCAATTGATATAAGGCTTTTGTTATATCAATTGTTATAGTTTTTCCAGTGCCTGCCTATTTTGCGCACAGGATGCATTTGCCTTAGCCTCTGGCCACTTATAGAACAGCCTCGTTCGGCTTCACGCCGGGCGGAGTTCCGTCCGCGAACAGCCCAGAAACAGCCCAGAGAGGGAATTCGATGAAGAAGTACGCAAGCCTCGCGATCGTCGCCTCAGCAGCCCTTGCCCTTTCGGCATGCGGCAAGTCCGACGATGCATCCGAAGCAGCTGCCGAGGACACGGTGGAAATGCCCGCAGACGAACTGCCGGCAATGGAGCCTTCGGCTGCAGCGGCTCCGATGGCACCTGTGGTTGATGCTTCGGCAGCAGCGGATGCCGAAGCCAACGCCGTGCGCGATACTGCCAACAATGCGGCAGCGGTGGCAGCCGCGGCACAGGCTGCGGCTGATGAAGGCGAAGATCCGCAGACCCCGGCGCAGTAAAGACACAAGCGGGCGACGCGCTCACGCGCCGCCCGCAACCTTAGCCCCCGCAACCTTAGCCATGGCGACGCCCCGCGACACATTCCGCATATTCGCCATCGCTGCACTGGTCGGCCTTGTCAGTGCGTGCGGTCCAGGCGAGGACGAGAAGCCCGGCGGCGTATCGCGGGATGACGCAAAGGCACTGGATGCTGCGGCCGAGATGCTCGATGCCCGCGCGCAGCCTGCCCTGCCGGAAGCCACGGTTCCCGTTCAGGAAGCGCCCATGCCGTCCGCAAGCTGACTGCGCAGACGCGCCACGAGCCACAGCCTGATTGCGCCGGCGAGCCCTGGCGCCACTTCCACCCTGATCCTCTCGGCATCGATCCGCGCAACCAGCGCATTGATCGGCATGCCCTCGGCGGCAGCAGCTTCGCGCAGCATGTCCCAGAACATCGGCTCGAGGCTGATCGAAGTCTTGTGTCCGGCAATCTCGACCGAGCGCTTTGCCGGCGGGTGGTACGGGTTGGTCATGCGCCAGGGATTGGAATTATTGGGGGTGGCCCGCAACCCGCCTCGCTCCTCCCCCTGCATGATGGCAAGAGGCTACGAAGCACTGAGCGAGAAGGAGCAGGAGTCCGACAACTTTCTGCAGTTATTAGCCTCTGGCAGAAAAATAAGCCGAAGTCATAAAGCTGGTCATAAAAAGCGACGATCAGTCGCACATGTCTACGCACCCAAGCGAACAACCGACACATCCCCTATCACGATGGAAGCCTCTCCTTTTACCTCGGAGAACAGCTACCAGAACGATGAGCCCAATGACAATGAGTCACCATGGAACTGTCACCCCTCCGATGCCGACTGACGATTGAGTGAGGTGGTCTCGCCTTCTTGGACAGTTTGGCGGCTGAGTTAAGCTAATCCCGGTTGTCGTTCATGCCGCCTGCTTGATCATCAGATCATGGGGGGCATGCCCCCCATGATCTGATTGCCCGATCCGCC
>NZ_LSIA01000050.1:0-62759 GCF_001556015.1 Novosphingobium sp. CCH12-A3
GAATAGACCTGGTTGCCCACCCCGGACAAAAGGTGCGAGCGGCGGCGGCAGGCACCGTGCTTTACGCCGGCAAGGAACCCGAACGCTTCGGGCAGCTGATCCTGATCGATCACGGCGGCGGCTTCGTCACCGCCTATGCCTATCTCGGCATGATGACGGTGAAGGAAGGGCAGACGGTGACCAAGGGCGAGCGCATCGCGCTGGTCGGGCAGAGCGGCGAGGCACAGCGGCCGACGGTCCATTTCGAGCTGCGCCGCAACAACGTGCCACGCGATCCGGAACTCTACCTGCCGCCGCGGTTGTAACGCCCATGGACCTCCACCTTCTCCGCCCGGGAAAGCGCAAACCGGTGAACGTGCTGCGGCGAACGCTGAAGGTTTCGGTCTGGGCGGACATCGGGCTGCGGCTGGGCGCCGCATTCGCCTTGGTGGCTATCGTGGTGGCGGTCCACTGGATCGACCGGTCGGGGCTGAAGGACAGCCATGACGGGTCTATCAGTTTCCTCGACGTGGTCTATTTCACGATGATCTCGATCACGACGACCGGCTTTGGCGACATCGCCCCCGTGAGCGATCGTTCGCGGTTGATCGAGGCGGTCATCGTCACGCCGATCCGGGTGGCAGTGATCTTCATCTTCGTGGGCACGGCCTACAATTTCATCATCAAGCGCACCTGGGAGCGGTTTCGCATGGCGCAGATCCAGAAGAACCTGACCGACCATATCGTGGTGCTGGGCTTTGGCGTTTCGGGGGCAGAAGCCGTGGCCGAACTGGTCGCGCGGGGCACCGATCCGGGCTGCATCGTGGTGATCGATCCTTCGGAAAGCGCGCTGGCAGCCGCAGCCAACATCGGCTGCAATGTCATGGCTGGCGATGCCACGCGCGATGCAACGCTGGTCGACGTGCGGATCGACCGGGCCTGCGCCATCCTGGTTTCGGCCGGACGCGACGATACCTCGATCCTGATCACGCTGACCGCGCGGCATCTGGCGCCCGGCGTGCCGATCAGCACCGTGGTGCGCGCGGCGGACAACGAGGATCTGGCGCGCCAGGCTGGCGCCAGCACGGTCATCAACCCGGTGCGCTTTACCGGGCTGCTGATGGCCGGGTCCGCCCATGGCAAGCACGTCGCCGAATACCTGACCGATCTCGCCTCGGTCGAAGGCCGCGTGCAGCTCGTGGAGCGCAAGGTGAGGCCCGAGGAAGTCGGTCGTCCGCTGGCGGCACTGGCCAGCGGCGGACGGGGATTGAGGATCTATCGGCGCGGAACGGCAATAGGATTCTGGGAAGCGGCCGCCGATCGGCTTGAGGAAGGTGACGAGATCGTCGAGATCGCCCCTACCCCCGCTACTGCCCGATGAGCATGAACGCGAGGCCCATCGAAAGGTAGGCGGCGAGCCAGAATCCGCCGTCAATCAGAGCCAGCCGGGTGCTGATGCGCTGCTGGCTGTAGCTGATCCACAGCGATGGAACGACGAAGGCGATGGCGAGGCCGCCCGACATCATGAAGTAGAGCCACCACTTCACGTCGAGCGTAGCCGCGCCGACGCGGGCGAACATGTGGCCCATCATGCTGGCGGAAATGAACAGCAGGGCGGCGGTGATGGCGGCGGTACGGGCAGGCGAGCGGCGGATGCCGAGCTTGCCGGGGCCAACCTCCTCCAGCCGGGCACGGCCGAACAGCGGGCCATACCAAAGGGCTGACGCACCAAGCGCAAAAAGCGTTGCAACAACGACGGCTATCCAGTTGACCGGGCCCATCTTTTCCTTCTTTGCCAAGCCCCCGTTGCGACCAACTGCTACGCCTGACAAACGCGGAAGGCAACGCCAAGCGGGGCAATGGTGACGTGGCGTGCTTTTTAGCCTATGGGCCGCGCCACGATGGCAAGCCAGATTCCCCCTCTCGAAATTCCCGAAGCCCCCAAGGTCGGCATGGTCAGCCTTGGCTGTCCCAAGGCGCTGGTCGATTCCGAGCGCATTCTCACGCGCCTGCGCGCCGACGGCTATGCGATGAGCGCCGATTATGCGGGCGCGGACGTGGTGCTGGTCAACACCTGCGGCTTCCTCGATTCCGCCAAGGAAGAGAGCCTTTCCGCAATCGGCGAGGCCATAGCCGAGAATGGTCGGGTGATCGTGACCGGATGCATGGGCAACGAGGCCGACGTGATCCGCGCGAAGTTTCCGCAGGTGCTGGCGGTGACGGGTGCGCACCAGTACGAGGCGGTAGTCGAAGCGGTGCACGAAGCCGCCCCGCCGAGCATGGGCCCGTACATCGACCTTATCCCGCAGGCCGAGCCGGGCGACGTGAAACTGACCCCGCGCCACTATGGCTATCTCAAGATTTCCGAGGGCTGCAACCACGCCTGCGCGTTCTGCATCATTCCAAGCTTGCGCGGAAAGCTCGCCAGCCGCCGCATCGACGCGGTGCTGCGCGAGGCCGAAAAGCTGGTGGCAGCGGGCACGAAGGAACTGCTGGTGATCAGCCAGGACACCTCGGCCTATGGCGTGGACGTGCGGCACGAAGAGCGCATGTGGAAGGGCGAGCCGGTTCGCACGCACATGACCGACCTCGCCCGTGAACTGGGCAAGCTGCGCACGCCGGAAGGCGAAACGCCGTGGGTGCGGCTGCACTACGTCTATCCCTACCCGCACGTCGATGCGGTGATCCCGCTGATGGCGGAAGGGCTGGTGACGCCCTATCTCGACATCCCGTTCCAGCACGCCAGCCCCAACGTGCTGCGCAGCATGAAGCGCCCGGCCAACGAGGCCAAGGTGCTCGACCGCATCAAGGCTTGGCGGGAAATCTGCCCGGACATCGCCATCCGCTCGAGCTTCGTCGTCGGCTTCCCCGGCGAGACCGAAGCCGACTTCGAGTACCTGCTGGAGTGGCTGGAAGAAGCGCAGCTTGATCGCGTGGGCGGCTTCCGGTTTGAGCCGGTGGCCGGTGCGGCTGCGAACGACCTGCCGAACCCGGTGCCCGAGGAGATCAAGGAAGAGCGCTATCGGCGGCTTATGGAAACCACCGAGCGCATCAGCGCTGCCAAGCTGGCAGCCAAGATCGGCAGGACGATCAAGGTTATCGTCGAGGAAGTGGGCGAGCCTGACGAAGATGGCGACATCGGCGCGACCGCACGATCACAGGCCGATGCGCCCGAGATCGACGGTGCGGTCTATCTGCGCAACGTGCCAGCCACGCTCAAGGCGGGCGATTTTGCGCAGGTGCTGGTCGAGGATGCCGACGCCCACGACCTCTACGGCGTGATCGTGGAATAGGATCAGGCCGCTTCCTTGCAGGCAGCGGCCAGCAGGCTTTCGCGCAGGGCGCCGATATCCGGCAGATCGAGGTCGGCAAGGTCGGCGATGCCTTCGATGGCATCGTCGCCGTAGCAATGGGCAAGTGCGATCGTCTCGCCCTTGAGCCGCTTGGCCAGAGGCAGGGACCAGAAGGTGCGGACGACCGGGAGCGCGGTGTCGGCAGGGTCCTCGTCGACCACCATGGCCAGGCGCTGTGACTGCAGGCGCACGAAGGAGCCGATCGGGTAGACACCGACGGTTTCGACGAAGCGTTCGAGGATGCCGGGATCGAACGTGCTTGGCTGTTCGCGCAGCCTGCGGATAGCGTCGGCCGGATCAAGCTGCTCGGCACCCGAAATCAGCGTGTCATAGGTATCGCAGATTGCGGCCATGCGGCTGAGGGCTTCGATTGCCGCGCCGCTCAGACCTTGCGGATAGCCGCTGCCGTCGAGCCTTTCGTGATGGTGCAGGATCACCCGCAGCACCGGCTCGGGAATGTCGCCTGCCGCCTTGAGGAAGGTGTAACCAAGCACGACGTGCTGTTCGCGTAGGTCGGGGCGAAGCAGCGAATAGTCCCCGCCGACCGACGCGAGGTCGACCGGGAGCTGCCCTACGCCAACGTCCATCAGCAGGCCTGCCATGCCCGCGTCGCGGATGTCGACGGGCGAGAATTTCATATGGCGGGCCAGCGCGATCATCAGGGCGCTGACGGCAAGCGAATGGCGATAGACCGGCTCGTTGTCGTTCTGGCAGCGCAGCAGGCCGTTGAAGGCGTAGAGGTTGCGCTGGACCGAGGCATAGACGGCATCGAGCACGGGTTCGATATCGTGCACCTTGATCGCCTTGCCCAGCCTGACCTCGATGAAGGCTTTGCTCACCACGCGCAGGGCATCGCCGGCAGCACGCTTGGCCCGCCCGAATTCACGCGCCATGGGCATGGCTGCAGGTGCCCGACCGAAACCAGGCCCGGGCCGCTGGGGCACGGGTTCGATGGCAGGGCGCATGGACTTGGCGGTCATGCCGGCGTTACGCGGGCCCGAGACGATATGCGGTGCTGCAACAGGTTCGTCCGCCACGGCCTTGCCGCGGGTCGTATCGATGATCACGCCGTCCACGTCACTCTCGCGCAGGCGTTCGAGCATGTCGGGATCATCGAGCAGGAACTTCCGCTTCCAGAAGGGATGGCTGAACCAGCTTCCTTCCAGCTTGTGGATGAACATGCCGAGTTGGACTTCGTCCGTGGATATGCGCTTGAGCATGGCCCGCCTGCTTGAATGACGGGCACTAACCTAGGTTATAGCGGGTGTGCCTTTTCCAGCCGGAAAACTCCGTGGAAATGCGTAAGGCCTGCGCTCCTTCCGTTAGCCATGGCGGCCAAGGGAAGGAGCGAGTCTGATCGTGTTACTGGTTGGGGTCCTGCACCTTGAACGGATCGGTGGCGTCGGGCTTTGTCGGCAAGGGCGAGCGGGGCAATTCCTTGTCGCTCATTGCGGCCTGCAACAGCATGCCGGCAAGGATCACCGAGGCCTGGCGCATGTCATCGGCGCGCATGTGATCGAGCGTGTCGACGCTCGAGTGGTGGACGCGGCTGTCGTAGTCGAGCGGGTCCTGGATGAACTGGTAGCCGGGCAGGCCGATCGCCTGAAGATAGACGTGATCGGTGCCGCCAGTCTTGCTCATCACCACCTTGTCCGCGCCGAGCGAATTAAAGGGCGCCAGCCATTCGCGCAGGATCGGCGCGGCAGCCACATTGCCTTCGGCATAAATGCCGCGGAACTTGCCCGAGCCATTGTCCATGTTGAAATAGGCCTTGAGATCGGCATAGCCGGCCTTGGGCGTGATCGGATAGGCGTTGCGCCATGCCGAATAGCTGTCGATCCCCTTGAGCGTGGGATCCACCGGCCGCGTCGCCAGGTGCCGCTCGATATAGGCCTTGGACCCGAGCAGCCCCTGCTCTTCCCCGCTCCACAATGCGAAGCGGATGGTGCGCTTCGGCCGGACACCCATCCTGGAAAGGAGGCGCGCGGCTTCGATCACGGCAACACTGCCCGCACCGTTGTCGGAAGCGCCATCGCCAGCGATCCAGCTGTCGAAGTGGGCACCGGCCATGACGTAACCTGCCTTGGGATCGGTGCCGGGAATTTCGGCGATGACGTTGTCGGCCATGAGGTCCTTGTCATCGAAGCTGGCGTCGATCGACAGGGAGAGCTGGGGGGCAGCACCAGTCTTCTCGAGGCGGACGAGGCGGCGGTAGTCTTCCTGCGCCATGTCCATCGCCGGCACAGCGAGCGTTTCGCCGGGGATGAAATCATAGCCTTCGCCGTGGACCAGCTTGCCGTCGCGGTAGGTCATCTTGACCATCGCCAGCGCGCCTTCGGCCTTGAGGAATTCGGAAAGCTTGCGGGCAAAGCCGCGACGCGCGACCTGCATGGCCAGACCTTCGGGATCGTGGCGCGGGAGGCTGTACTTGTCGAGCTTGCCGATATCCTCGCCCGAGAGGCGTTCGAACATCGGATCCTTGGATTCGCTGCTCTCGCCTGGCAGGCTGACGAGGACGATCTTGCCGGCGAGCTTGCCCTTCCAGGCTTCGAAATTCTCCACCTTGCTCATCGGCGCGACCACGACCGGAGCGGTGATCGTGCCATTCGTGGCGGGCGACCACGCTACCGGCAGAACAGTGAGCGGCAGGCTGCGCGGGCTGGTCATCGTGGCGGAATAGGACTTGAGGTTCCAGCCAAGACCAAACTCGAACGGTTCGCGGTGAATGTTCTTGAGACCGTAGGACGCGAACTTTGCCGCAGCCCAGTCTTCGGCCTTGCGGTGGTTTTCCGAGTTGGTGAGGCGCGGGCCGATCCGGTCCATCAGTTCCGAGGCGGTTTCCATCGCGTCGGAGCGGTTAAGGCCTTCGTCAAGCAATTGGGCGATCAGCCTGTCCTCGGCAGGTCCGGCAAAGACAGGAGCAGCGGTGGCGCAAAGCGCAATGGCGGCGACGCCGGTGGCGACGCGCGAGCGGACGGTCATGTCTGGAAGGCTCCCTGAGCAAGTTTCTATCGCAACCAGTCTTGCCGCTGGAGCCGCGATTGCCAAGTGCCTTTTTTTATACCGGCCTGAGCAGCCAGTGGCTGACGCCCCATTCCCTGCCGCCGCGATGACCGAACAATCCTGCGGTGGCGAGGTAGAACAGGCGCCACCGACGCATCCACAATGGCGTATCGCCGCCATAGACCTGACGTAGCACCGGCTCGATCTCGGCCGCCTTGGCATCGAACAGCGCGAGCCAGTGGCGCGCGGTCTTTTCGTAGTGCGTGCCATCCCACCACCATTCCCGCTCGAGCGCGAACAGATCGTCGAACTGGCCGATGAGCGCGTGGCTGGGCATGATGCCGCCGGTGAAGAAATACTGCGCGATCCAGCTGGACTTGTCGGCGGTGTCGAAGCGGTAGGGATACTGGCGATGGCTGAAGACGTGAAGGAACAGGCGACCATCGGGCCGGAGCCATGTCTTCACCCGGGCAAGCAGTTCGCGCCAGTTGGCCATGTGTTCGAACATCTCGACCGAGACGACGCGATCAAACTGCCCTTCCGGCGCAAAGGCATTCATGTCGGCAGTCAGCACGGTGAGGTTGCTGAGACCGCGCGCTTCGGCTTTTGCGCGGATATGTTCGCCCTGTGGCCGAGAATTCGAGACGGCGGTGATGCGAGCGTTGGGGAAGCGCGCGGCCATGGTGAGGCTGAGCGAACCCCAGCCGCAGCCGAGTTCGAGGATGTGCTGGCCATCTTCGAGCGCGGCAAGTTCCATGGTGGCGGAAAGGGCCGCAAGTTCGGCCTGTTCGAGCGTCTCGTTGCCGGTGGGATAGAGACAGCAGGAATACTTGGCGTTCGGCCCAAGGCTCAATTCAAAAAAGCGCGGCGGCAGTTCATAGTGCTGTTCGTTGGCGGCTTCGGTGTGTTCGGCAACGGGCCGCTGCGCCATCCACGCGGCGAAACGCGCATCGTCGGGCCGATCGCGATGGACCGCGCGGCGGCGCTTTTCGCACATGAAGGACACACCGGCACGGGTCAGCGCATCGGGCAGCGGGGCGCGCTCTACGAGCGAGATCAGCGGGGCAAGGAGGCTCACGAAGAGCAACTAGCCACCGGGGTGTGACTTGTGTCAACCTGTCACCACGGGAACGGTCTATAACGGGAAACGGACGGGTAAGGTCGCGGCGGTTCGTATCGCGGTGCCTATGGGGGTCATGGTGTGATAACAGAGGGTAGTGCGCCGGGGGGCGCGCTCGATATTGCCGTGGTGGGGAGCGGGATCTCCGGCCTTTCGGCTGCGTGGCTGCTATCGCGGCGGCACCGCGTGACGCTGTTCGAGGCAGCGGACCGGCTGGGCGGGCACAGCAACACGGTCGAGGCCGATGGCGTGCCGGTGGACACCGGGTTCATCGTCTACAACGAACGGACCTATCCCAACCTGACCGCGCTGTTCGCGCATCTTGGCGTGCCGACGCGCGAGACGGTGATGAGCTTTGCCGTGACGCTGGACCAGGGTCGGCTGGAATATTCGGGCGACTTGCGGGGGCTGTTCGCGCAGCGGCGGAACCTCGTGTCTCCGCGCTTCTGGTCGATGCTGCGCGACCTGGTGCGGTTCTACAAGGCGGCGCCGCGCGATCTGCCGGAGATGGGCGAGCTGGGGCTTGGCGCCTATCTTGACGGGCTGGGCTGTGGGCCGGCGTTCCGCGACGATCATCTCTATCCGATGGCAGCGGCGATCTGGTCCACCCCGGTGCACGATATCCCGCATCATCCCGCGGCGGCCTTCGTGCGCTTCTTCGAGAACCACGGGCTGTTGCAGTTCCGCGAGCGCCCCCGCTGGCGCACGGTGAATGGTGGGAGCCGCGAATACGTGAAGCGGATCAGCGCGCCATTCATCAAGGGGGTGCGGCTTTCCTCGCCGGTGCAACGGATACGGCGTCTGCCCGATGGCGTGCTGATCGACAGCGGACATGGCTGGGAGCGGTTCGACCAGGTCGTGCTCGCCACTCATGCCGACCAGTCACTGGCCATGCTGGGCGATGCCGATGCTGAGGAGCGCCGTCTGCTCGGGGCCTTTCCCTATCGCCATAACGAGGCCGTGCTCCATTCCGATCCGCGCCTGATGCCGCGGCAGCGCAAGGTGTGGTCAGCGTGGAACTATGCGGCGCAGCGGGGCGCGGAACAGCACCAGCTTTCAGTGACATACTGGATGAACCGCCTGCAGCATCTGCCGACCGACAAGGACCTGTTCGTCACGCTCAATCCGCTCGTCGAGCCGGACCCGGCGCTGGTAATCCGGCGCGAGGCCTATGATCACCCCGTGTTCGACGTGGCCGCCGGCCTTGCGCAGAAGCATTTGTGGTCTTTGCAGGGGCGACGGCGGACCTGGTTCTGCGGAGCATGGTTCGGGGCAGGTTTCCACGAGGACGGGCTGCAATCGGGGCTGGCCGTGGCCGAGCAGCTGGGCGGGGTGCGCCGACCGTGGAACGTGGCTGAGGAATCCGGGCGCATCCATGTGACGCACCAGGCGCGCGTGCCGGAAATGGCGTGATGGACGACGGCGCACTGTACCTTGGGCATGTTCTGCACCGGCGGTTGCGGCCCTGCATCCACGTACTGCGCTATCGCGTGCTGCACATGGCGCTCGACATCGACCGGATCGACGACCTCGCCGCGCGGCTCAGACTGTTTTCGCGCGGGACGTTCAACCTGTTTTCCTTCCACGACCGCGATATCGGCGACGGCCGCGCGCTGCGTCCACACGCGGAACGTTTGCTGCGCGAGGCCGGCATCGAACCGGACGGCGGCCGCATCGTGCTGCTGACGATGCCGCGCATTCTGGGATATGCGTTCAATCCGTTGAGCACCTGGTTCTGCCATGGTGCCGACGGGGCGTTGCGGGCAGTGATCTACGAAGTTTCGAACACTTTCGGCGAACGGCACAATTATGTGATCGCAGCGCGGCCTGGGGCAACGATCCTGCACCAGAGCGCGGCCAAGCGCTTCCACGTCTCCCCCTTCCTGCCGATGGATCTGGAATATACCTTCCGCGTCGCTCCGCCAGGCGATCGGCTGACGATCGGTATCACCGTGGCCGACAGCAAAGGCCCGATCCTGGCGGCAGTCCACACTGCGCGGCGTGCAGAACTGACCGATGCGGCACTCCTGCGCGCAGCGCTGGGCTACCCTCTGGCAACTCTCAAGGTCACTTCAGGTATTCATTGGGAGGCGCTCAAGCTGTGGCTCAAGCGCGTGCCCCTGTTCCGCAAGCCTCCGCCGCCCGCGACAGCGATGACGGTGGGGCGATAGCGCCCCGAGCAGATCAGAACAGGCGCGTGAGCAGGTAGAAGGCGGCGCTGACGGTGGCGCTGGCCGGGATCGTGATGAACCAGGCCATGACCACGCGCTGCGCGACGCCCCAGCGCACTGCGCTGGCACGGCGGGCAGCGCCGGTGCCGATGACACTGCCGGTGATCGCATGGGTCGTCGAGACCGGAATGCCGAGCGCGCTCGCCCCGAACACGACGATCGACCCTGCCGAAGAGGCGCAGAAACCGGTGTGATGATTGAGACGGGTGATCTTGGTGCCCATCGTCTTGATGATCTTCCAGCCGCCCGACATCGTGCCGAGCGAGATGGCAGCGTAGCACGACAGCACGACCCATTCGGGAATGTGGAATTCACCCTTCAGATAGCCGGTCGAGTAGAGCAGCACGGTAATGATGCCCATCGTCTTCTGCGCATCGTTGCCGCCATGGCTGATCGAATAGGCCGCCGAGGACAGCAGATGCAGGCCCTTGAACACGCCTTCGGCACGGCGCGGCTGGAAACCCTTGAACAGCCAGCTGGTGATGAGCACGAAGAACATGGCCAGCGCCATGCCGATCATCGGCGACATGAAGATGGCGACGAACGTCTCGATCGTCTTCTTGGATTCGATCGCATCAAACCCGCCGTGGATCACGCCCGCGCCCAGCAGCCCGCCGATCAGGGCATGGCTGGACGAAGAGGGAATGCCCTTGATCCAGGTGACGATGTTCCAGAACATCGCCCCGACCAGTGCGCCGAACACGACGGCAGGGGTTACGATATCCTTGTCGATGATGCCCTTGCCGATGGTATCGGCAACATGGAGACCGACCAGCCAGTAAGCCCCGAAGTTCCCGGCGGCAGCAAAGATCACCGCCGCCACGGGCGAGAGCAGGCGCGTCGATACGACGGTGGCGATGGAATTGGCCGCATCGTGCAGGCCGTTGAGAAAGTCGAAGGCCAGCGCCAGCGCAATCAGGCCAACCAGCAGCGGAAAGGCGAGCTCGTGCATCGGATCAGCTCCTGTCCCGCGCCGTCAGGCGTGGTCGATGACCAGCGCGTCGATCTCGTTCGCCACGTCTTCGAAGGCGTCGGCGATCTTTTCGAGGTGCTTGAATATCTCGCGCGAGACGATGAACGCGATGTGATCGCCATCGGCGCGATGGCGTTCGAAGTTGGCCTTGAGGCCCGCCTGGTGAATCAGGTCGACCTCGCCCTCAAGCTTGACGATGCGTTCGGTCAACGCGTGAAGACGCCCGCCGTTGCGCTCGATGTCGCGAAGCAGCGGCATGGCTTCGGCGATGAGGCCAACGGCTTCGACGATCTTGTCGGCCATGGCCTGCATCTCGGCCTCGAAGCCGACGACTTCATAAAGCTCGATGGCGGAAGCTGCGGCCTGCATCTCGTCGATGGTGTCATCCATCGCGCCGATCAGCGAAGTGATGGCCCCGCGATCAAACGGCGTCAGGAAGGTGCGGCGCACAGTGAACAGCACTTCGCGGATGACGTCGTCGGCAGCGTGTTCGCGATCGCGGATCCGGCCGACCCACTGCGCCGCATCGCCTTGGGCGCGCGTCAACCTGGCGAGCGCATCAGCCGCATCGACACAGGCGGCCGCATGGCGTTCGAACATGCCGAAGAAATCGCCCGACTTGGGCAGGAGACGCTGGAACCAGCCGAACATCGATAAGCTTCCCGAATTGCCGCACGCACCAGGGGAAACGACTCGTCTCCTCCTGTGCGCGCACTAGGCCAGTCATAGTGCGGTAACAATCCGAAAGCGCGCGATTGTCCACACGATCAGAGCCAGCCGATCCGCCTGAAGCGCAACCACAGCCCCCCGCAGACGGTGATGATGACCCCCCAAACCGCAAAGTAGCCATAATGCCACTTCAGCTCGGGCAGGTATTCGAAGTTCATGCCATAGATGCCGGCAATGGCGGTGGGCACGGCGAGGATGGCGGCCCAGGCAGCCAGCTGACGGGTCATCTCTCCCTGCCGGTGCTGTTCAAGCAGGCTGGCGGTTTCGACAATCGCCGCGAGCGTTTCCTTGAGCCCGCGCATCCGCGCCATCGCCCGGCGGACATGATCCAGCACGTCGCGGAACCAGATCCGCGCAGTGGGATCGATGCAGGGAAGATCAGCCACGACAAGGCGTTCGCAAACCTCCTCCATCGGACCGATCACCCTTTCGAAACGACGCAGCTGGCGGCGCAGACGAAAGATGCGGCGGATGACGGACTGCTCCGGAAAGACGTCGATGGCCGCCTCTTCCATCTCCTGCGCGATCTCCTCGAGGCGTTCGAGCAGCGGCAGGTAGCCATCGACGATGAAATCGAGCACGGCATGGAGAATGTAATCCGGTCCTTCAGAAAGCCTGTCGCCTTGTGCCTCGATCTCGGCCCGCAGGGACAGGTGGGGCCGCGTGCTGCCGAAGCGCACGGTGATGAGGAAATGGGGGCCGATGAAGAATGCTGTCTGGCCATAGCCGATCTCCTCGCCCTCCCTCAGCTCGGCGGTGCGGGCGACGACGAACAGCGTCCGGCCATAGACCTCGACCTTGGGCAGCTGGCGGGGATTGAGGGCGTCCTCCACGGCCAACGAGTGCAGGCCATACTGGCGGCGCACGAGATCCATCTCGGCCACGTCAGGCTCGCACAGGCCGATCCAGTCAAAGGTGTGGGGCGCAAGGTCGGGTACGCACTCGCCGGTCAGTGCAAGGGCTTCATCGTGAGCGGTGCCATTGCTGTAGCGGCGGGCGGCGATAACGGTCATGCCGACATGAGTGGCAAAGTCGGGCGCCACTGGCAATCGCGCGCAAGTGTGCTAACATTGCTGTAAATAGAAGCGATGGAGAGAGACAGTGGGTGCAGAGCAGTCCACCTTTACGGCCAGCAAGCCCGATACTGACGTGCTGATCGTCGGTGCCGGAATCTCCGGTATCGGAATGGCAGCACACATGAAAATGCTCTGCCCCGACCGCTCGTTCGCCATAGTCGAACGCCGGCCACAGATCGGAGGCACCTGGGACCTGTTCCGCTATCCCGGCGTGCGTTCCGATTCGGACATGCACACGCTGGGCTTCGTGTTCGAACCCTGGAAGCACGAGAAGTCGATTGCCGACGGGCCTTCCATCCTCGACTACCTCAACCGGATTGCCGACGAACGCGACATCCGCCGCCATATCCGCTTCGACAGCAAGGTGGTCAGCGCCGATTTTGACAGTGCCGCCGGTTACTGGGTGGTGACCCTTGAAGGCAAGGATGGGCAGCGCAGCCGGGTGACGGCGGGCTGGCTCTATCTGGGATCGGGCTATTACGATTACGACAAGCCTTACGAGGCCCATTTCGACGGGCGCGAGGACTTCGAGGGCGAGATCGTCCACCCGCAGTTCTGGCCGGAGAACCTTGATTACGCGGGAAAGCAGGTTGTGGTCATCGGATCGGGCGCGACCGCAGTGACGATCGTGCCGTCTATGGCCGACAAGGCCGCGCACGTCACGATGCTGCAGCGCACGCCGACGTGGTACGTCACCCGGCCGGCCAAGGACGCGATCGCCAACTTCCTGCGCAAGTTCCTGCCGGAAGAAACTGCGTACCGGATCACCCGCTTCAAGAACGTCAAGCTGCAGAACCTGTTTTTCAAGCGGGCACGCACCCGGCCGGACAAGGTCGCCGCGTTCCTGACCAAGCGGCTGAAGTCCCTTCTGGGTGACAAGTACGATGAGAAGGCCTTCACGCCGCCGTACAATCCGTGGGAGCAGCGACTGTGCCTGGTGCCCGACGCCGACCTGTTCGAGGCGATCAAGGCGGGCAAGGCCAGCGTCGTGACCGACCGGATCGAGCGCTTCGATGCGACCGGCATCCAGCTGCAATCCGGCAAGCATCTCGATGCCGACGTGATCGTGACAGCCACCGGCCTGAAGATGGTAATGGCCGGCAAGATCGCGATCAGCGTGGACGGCCTGCCGGTCGATTTCGCCGACCGCTATTACTACAAGGGCGCGATGTTCTCGAACGTGCCGAACCTGGCGGCGGTCTTTGGCTATCTCAACGCCTCGTGGACGCTGCGGGCCGACATCAACGCGCGCTACATCTGTGACGTGCTCAACGCGATGAAATCGCGCGGGATGGAAGTGGCCGTTCCGAAACTGGCGCCCAACCACCATCTGGACGAGGACAACATCTACGACTTCTCCTCGGGCTATATCGAACGGGCCCGCCATCTCCTGCCCAAGTCGGCAAGCGACATGCGCTGGCGACTGAACCAGGACTACGTGCGGGACGTGACGTGGATGCGCGATGACCCGATCGAGGATGGCGTGCTGCAGTTCAGCCATCCCCGCCCCGCAACCGCGCACAAGGCGCACATGGCGGCAGCGGAATAAGCGCTTTTGCGGGACGTCCCGTTGCGATACCACACCCGCGATGACTGACGAATCCCGCATCTGGACCGCCGCGCTGATTGTCGTGGGTGACGAAATCCTGTCCGGCCGCACGCAGGACAAGAACATCGCCCAGGTGGCGACCTGGCTTGGCGTCCAGGGCATACGCCTGCGCGAGGTGCGTGTCGTGCCAGACGACATGGTGGCCATCATCGAAGCGGTCAATGCCCTGCGCGCCCGCAACGACTACCTCTTCACCACCGGCGGCATCGGCCCCACGCACGACGACATCACGGTTGATGCAGTAGCGGCGGCGCTGGGCGTGGACGTAGTGATTCACCCCAAGGCCCGGGCGATTCTGGAAAGCTACTACGCCACGCGCGGTGGCCTGAATGATGCGCGCCTGCGCATGGCGCGCGTGCCGGCCGGCGCGGACCTGATCGAGAACCGCGTTTCCGGCGCCCCCGGCATCCGCATCGGCAACGTTTTCCTGATGGCAGGTGTGCCGGGCATAACCACACAGATGCTCGATGGCCTGACCGGTCAACTCGAAGGTGGGTTGCCCTTGCTCTCGACAACGGTCGGCTGCTGGGTGGCAGAAAGCGAGATCGCCGACCTTCTGCGCGAGACGGAAAAGGCGTTCGATGGTGTGCAGATCGGCAGTTACCCGTTCTTCCGGGAAGGCAAGACCGGGGCGAATTTCGTGATCCGCTCGGTCAGCGAGACGACGCTCAAGGCCTGCGCCCATGCGCTGGAAGAGGGGCTGGCCGCAATCGGCCGCTTCCCCGTTGCGGGGGGAATCTGAAGCCGTGCTGACCCGTCGCCTTGCCGTGCTTGCACCGATCGCCTTTGCCCTCGTTGCCGCCGCGCCGATAAAGAAGCGCGCGCCCGCGCCGCGCGCAGCAGCGCCAGCCTATCCCGCGCCGTCGACTGCTCCCCTGCCCGACACGGTCCGCGTGGCGCTGGAGACCGAGGCCGGGCGCATTGTCGTCGAGGTCGACGTCAAGCATGCGCCCGCGACGGCGACGAACTTCGTCCGATATGCCGAGACGAAGCGCCTTGATGGCACGGTCTTCTACCGCGCGATGCATCTCAACTGGGGCGAGCAGCCGAACGGTCTCATCCAGGCCGGAACGCGCGGCGACCCCAGGCGCAACCTGCCGCCTGTCGCGCATGAGCCGACAAACGTGACCGGCATCCTGCACAAGGCCGGCACGCTTTCGATGGCGCGCTATGCACCGGGCACGGCAACCGGCGACTTTTCGATCATGGTATCGGACCAGCCGGGCCTCGATGCCCAGCCGGACTCGACTGATCCCGAGGCCAAGGCAGGATATGCCGCATTCGGCCAGGTTGTCGAAGGCATGGACGTGGTCAAGGCCATCTTCGCTGCACCGAT
This sequence comes from Novosphingobium sp. CCH12-A3, assembly GCF_001556015.1. NCBI lineage: Bacteria > Pseudomonadati > Pseudomonadota > Alphaproteobacteria > Sphingomonadales > Sphingomonadaceae > Novosphingobium > Novosphingobium sp. CCH12-A3. Next base: position 15,410 of record NZ_LSIA01000050.1, read on the forward strand.
CTCGGAGACCGAGGGCGAAGGGATCATGCGGGGGCAGATCCTGGCAAAGCCGGTGAAGATTCTCTCGGCCCGGCGCGTGGCCGTTGCTGCGCCCGATGCTCCGCCCGCACCTTGATGGGATGCTGCTGGCACTGCTGCTGCCAGCGCTGGCGGGATGCTCCACGACCCTGACCGATTTCGAGCGCACGCTTGCCGCCGGTGACAGCGCGACGGCGGCGTTGGGCCAGTGGTGTGAAAGGCGGGGGCTTGCCCAGCCCCCGGTGATCCGGGCCATCTCCGATCCCGCCGCCGCACCGGTCTCCCTCGCAGTCCGCCAGAGCCTCGAGATTTCCGCCGACGAGCCGGTGGCATACCGCCATGTGCGATTGGTCTGCGGGAACCGCACGCTCTCGGTAGCGCACAACTGGTATGTTCCGTCACGCCTGACGCCCGAGATGAACCGCGCGCTGGCCACGACCGACACGCCCTTCGGGAAAGTCGTTGCGCCGCTCCGCTTCCAGCGGGAGCGTCTGGCACAGCGGCGCGGGGCGATGGAGCAGTGCCCGCAGGGGACAGTCCTTTCGCACCGGGCCCGGCTGCGCACGGCTGAGGGCCAAGTGATCAGCCTGGTCGCCGAGTGCTATACAACCGAAAACATCCGGTAACATTTCTTTACACAGAGCGGGAACGCAATGGCGGCTTGAGGATTTCCTGCGTCGACGGGAGTGCTACCTTACGATGCCGACGACGCCGACTTACGCTTTCTCGCGCGATGCGGGGAACAACCGGCTTATCCTGCTGCTGCTCGCGATCGGCTTCGCAGCCGTCGTCGCGGCGGTTGCCGCCGTGGTCATCGTGCAGCGGCAGGCCGAGCGCGATGCCTATTGGGTAGAGCACACGCTTGACGTGGAAGCGTCGCTAAATCGCTTCGTCCGCCACGCCGAGCGGACCGAGACAGCGCGGCGCGGGATCATCATCGCGCCGACCGAAACAAACTTCATCACGATTGCCGAGAAGGCCATCGCCGATGCCAGCAACGAGCTGACCACGCTTGAAACGCTGGTGAAGGACAACAGCTCCCAAGTCCGGTCGGTGGCTGGCCTGCGCAAGGCCTTTGACGGATACGCCGAACAGGCACGCACCACCGAGGCGGAGGCCAAGCTCGGCATTCTCAAGGTGGATTCGCTTGACCGCGACAGCACCGTTGCGGCCATTCGCCACATTCGCACTTATGCCGACGAGATGCTGGTGCGCGAGGACAAGCTCCTGCGCGAACGGAACCTCGCGCAGGACAGCACGCGCACCCTGCTTTCGGCCATGTTGGCGCTTTGTGCCGCCCTGGTCATCGGCGTGGCGATAGCCGCCATCCAGATCATCCGCCGCAACATCGCCGAAATCGACGGCAAGCGCCGCGAACTCCATTTGCTCAATCAGGAACTGGAAACGCTCGTCGACGAGCGCACGGCCGAATTGCAGCGCGCCAATGCCGAGATCCAGCGCTTCGCCTACATCGTCAGCCATGACCTGCGCTCGCCTCTGGTCAATGTCATGGGCTTTACCGCAGAGCTTGATGCAGCACGCAAGGTTATCGGCGAACACGTGCTGAAGGATGGCGAGGAAGTGCCGCAGCAGGTGCGTCTGGCGGTGGAGGAGGACCTGCCCGAATCCATCGGCTTCATCCGGTCGTCCACGCAGAAGATGGACCGCCTGATCAACGCGATCCTGCGCCTTTCGCGCGAGGGCCGCCGCACGCTCTCCCCGGCGCGCGTTGCCATTGCCGATGTGGTGCAATCCATTATCGAGTCCCTCCAGCACCGGATCGACGAAACCGAAACGCGCGTGGAACTGGGTGAACTGCCCGTAGTCGAGACCGACCGGCTGGCGATCGAACAGATCCTGTCGAACCTGATCGAGAATGCGCTGAAGTACCTGCAACCGGGCCGCCCCGGCGAGATTCGCATTGCGGGCAGCACATCCCACGGCCGCGCGATCATAACGGTGACGGACAACGGGCGTGGCATATCCGCCCGTGACCACGAACGCATCTTCGATCTCTTCCGCCGGTCGGGCATGCAGGACCAGCCGGGCGAAGGCATCGGGCTCGCCCACGTGCGCGCGCTGGCCTATCGCCTTGGAGGGCTCGTCGAAGTATCATCCGAGGAAGGACAGGGTTCGACCTTCACGGTCAGCCTGCCGCTCAAGTTTCAATCCGGAGTAGCCGATGCCTGATCAACTCGCCGTCAACATCGTCATGGTCGAGGATGACGAAGGCCATGCCCGTCTGATCGAGAAGAACATCCGGCGCGCCGGTATCTCGAACACCATCCATCATTTCACCGATGGCACCAGCGCGCTCGACTATCTGTGGAACGATCCGCACGGCCCGGCACACAACGGCCCGGCCCTTGTCCTGCTGGACCTCAACCTGCCGGACATGAGCGGGATCGACATCCTGTCCAAGATCAAGAGCGATCCGCATCTGCGGCGCACGCCGGTTGTGGTGCTCACCACGACCGACGACAAGGTGGAGATTCAGCGTTGCTACGACATGGGCTGCAACGTCTATATCACCAAGCCGGTCAACTACGAGAACTTCGCCGAGGCGATCCGCCAGCTCGGCCTGTTCCTCTCGGTCATCCAGGTGCCGGACGCCGAGGAGGCCCATTGAGCGCGGATCCCGTCCGCCTCCTTTATATCGACGACGATCCGGCGCTGCGCCGGCTGGTACAACGTCGCCTCGGCACGCTGGGTTTCGAGATCACGCTCGCGGCCGACGGGCACGAGGGCCTTGCCACGGCGCAGGGCGAAGAGTTCGACGTTATCGCGGTGGATCACCACATGCCGGGCATGGATGGCTTGCAGACGCTGGAGCGCCTGCTCGCCCTGCCCTGCTGCCCCCCGGTTGTCTACGTCACCGGGGCCGATGACGGCCGTCTTGCCGCCGCCGCACTGCGTGCCGGTGCCGAAGACTATGTCGTCAAGACGATCGGCGAGGACTTCATCGAGCTGCTGCGCTCGGCCTTTTCGCAATCGCTCGAAAGAGTACGCCTGCGCCGCGCCAAGGAACAGGCCGAGCGCGACCTGATTGCCAGCAACGAGCGGCTCGCCGCGCTCCTGCGCGAGGTCAACCATCGCGTGGCCAACAACCTGCAGATGACGATGAGCTTCATCAACATGCAGGCTTCGGTCCTGCCCGAAGGCGAGGCGCGCAATGCGCTGCTGGCCTCGCAACAGCGCATTGGCGCCATCGCGCACGTCAACCGCCACCTCTATGCCACCGGCAATGTCGAGAGCGTGGCGCTGGACGAATATCTCGCCAATCTCGCCCGCGATCTGACCGAGACCTGGACGTCGCCGCATGCGCCGCGCAATGTCGTGGCCAGGACCGAGCCGATGGAATTGCAGACCGACAAGGCAGTCACCCTGGGCATCATCATCTGCGAGCTGGTGGCAAATGCCTGCAAGTACGCCTACGGCGCCGATTGCGCCGGCGAAGTGCGGATCATCCTGTCAACCGGCGCGGCCGGCCACGTTCGCCTGACCGTGGAAGATGATGGCGCAGGGTTTGGCGAGAACGCCGAAACCAAGGGCACCGGCCTTGGGCAGCGCCTGGTCAAGGCCATGGCGCGCGGGCTTGGCGCCTCGATCTGCGCCCAGAGTGCCAACCCTGGCTTTCGGGTCAGCCTCGAGTTCGATCCGGGCTGACCGTCCAGTCGCCAACCGCGCCTTCCATGGCGGCATCGGCATAGGCTTCGAGTTCACGCCAGTGGCGATCCCAGCCGGGCCCGCGCTTTTCGGGCGGAATGATCGCCTCCACCTGCAGGCGGGCGACGGTGACCGGGTTCTGGGCGATTTCGGGATCGGGCATCCGCCGCTCCTAGACGAGTGGCGCCGACAGAAAAAGGGCCGGAGAGGTATCCCTCCCCGGCCTTCTTTTTCTGGTGCATCAGCGCACGAGGTCCCCGCCTTCGCGGGGACGCAGCCTGATCAGCCGCCGTGAACCTGGGCAACGTCGATCTTCAGGCCGGGGCCCATCGACGAGGACAGGCCGACCTTGCGCAGGTACTTGCCCTTGGCGCCAGCAGGCTTCGCCTTGACGATCGCATCGACGAATGCGTCGAAGTTCGCGCGCAGCGCTTCGTCCGAGAACGAGAGCTTGCCGATGCCGCCGTGGATGATGCCGGCCTTTTCGACGCGGAATTCGATCTGACCGCTCTTGGCAGCCTTGACCGCATCAGCGACGTTCGGCGTGACGGTGCCGAGCTTCGGGTTCGGCATGAGGCCCTTGGGACCCAGCACCTTGCCGAGGCGGCCGACGATGCCCATCATGTCGGGCGTCGCGATCACGCGGCCATAGTCGAGGTTGCCGTTCTGCATGTCCTCGAGCAGGTCTTCGGCACCGACCTTGTCGGCACCGGCGGCCAGCGCGGCTTCCGCCTTGTCGCCACGAGCGAACACGGCAACCTTGACGTCCTTGCCGGTGCCCGAGGGCAGCGTGACCATGCCGCGGACCATCTGGTCGGCGTGGCGCGGATCGACGCCGAGGTTCAGCGAGACTTCAAGGCTCTCGTCGAACTTGGCGGACTTCAGGTCCTTGAGCAGCGCGATGGCTTCATCGACTGCGTAAAGCTTCTGGTTGTCGCCCAGCTTGGTGGCAAGGGCCTTCTGCTTCTTGGTCTGCTTGGCCATGGAATCAGCCCTCCACCACGGTGAGGCCCATCGCGCGAGCGGAGCCTTCGATGATCTTCGTTGCGGCGTCGATGTCGTTCGCGTTCAGGTCCTTCATCTTGGCCTGGGCGATTTCCGCCAGCTGCGAACGCTTGATCGAACCGGCCGAAGCCTTGCCCGGGGTCTTGGAACCCGACTTGATGCCAGCGGCCTTCTTGATGAAGAAGGTTGCGGGCGGGGTCTTGGTCACGAAGGTGAACGAGCGATCCGCATAGACCGTGATCACGGTCGGCAGCGGGGTGCCCTTTTCGACTTCCTGCGTGGCAGCGTTGAACTGCTTGCAGAATTCCATGATGTTGACGCCGCGCTGACCCAGCGCAGGACCGATCGGCGGAGCAGGCTTTGCTTCACCGGCTGCAACCTGCAGCTTGATATAGCCTTCAATCTTCTTGGCCACGATGGCCTCCTTTCTTCCTGTCGGCCCGCCCGATGGAGCGAAGCCTCAGAGTGAGCGGTCAAACGCTCCGAAACCGGAACTCCCGCACGGAATCACTACCCTTTCAGGCAGCGAAGCGCGGGCCGATAAGGCTATCGGCCCGCAAATGCAAGCTCTGGTGCTTTAGCCGCGAACCAGTTCGACTTCCTCGAAGCCCAGTTCCACCGGCGTCGCACGCCCGAAGATCGAGACCGAGACCTTCACGCGGCTCTTGTCGAAGTCCAGTTCCTCGACCACGCCGTTGAACGAGGCAAAAGGCCCTGCGTTGACCTTGACCTGATCGCCGATCTCGTAATCGACCGAGACGTTCTTGCGCGGTTCGGCGGCGGCCTGCTCACGCGCACCGAAGTAACGGGCGGCTTCCTTGTCGGAAATCGGCTGCGGCTTGTTGTTGGTGCCAAGGAAGCCGGTCACCTTCGGGGTGTTCTTGACGAGGTGGTAGATGTCGTCGTTCATCGCCAGCTTGGCGAGCACGTAGCCCGGCATGAACTTGCGTTCGACCTGGACCTTCTTGCCGCGCTTTACCTCGGTGACCGTCTCGGTCGGCACTTCGACCGCTTCGACCAGCTGCGAAAGGCCGATACGCTCGGCTTCGGAGATGATCGCTTCCTTCACCTTGTTCTCGAAACCGGAATAGGCGTGAATGATGTACCAGCGGGCCATATCGTTTCTCTTGGTCCTTTAGGTGATCAGGCGAGCGAGAGCAGGAAGCGGACGACCGCGCTGAACAGCGAGTCGATGCCGAGGAAGAACACTGCGAGGATCAGCATCATGATGCCGACGAAGATCGCGGTGGTGGTGGTTTCCTGGCGGGTCGGCCAGACAACCTTGCGTGCTTCGGCCTTCACCTGATTGAAGAACTCGCCGGGGCTGGTCTTGGCCATTGCTCTGGTGCCTTGCTTGCTGCGGCCGGAGCCGCGTGGAATTTCGTTTCTTCCGGCTAGGGGTCATCGCCGCCCCGGACAAGTCCGGGAGGGGCTGGCGATTTTCCGATGTCGGAAGTTCCGTTCATTTAGTCCGCGCCGGGCCGGTTGGCAAGGGTGGCAATGGGGCCGCCATGGAGGACAAACGGGATGGCCCGCTCCCTGACCCCGGCAATCCGAGCGATCGGCAGGAACGCAGCTGACGGCGCACCGTTGAACGCCTGCACGAAAACAGGGGCGCGAAATGGGGCGAAAGGAACGAGAACCATGAAAAAGATCATTCTCCCGCTGGTGGCCCTTGCCATGGCCGGGACCGCGCAGGCCCAGAGCGGCCAGGCCAAGGCTGAAGGCTCGACCAATGCCGGCGCGCAGGTTTCGACGGGCAATGGTGCAGTCAATGCCAATACCGGTGTGGGCGCCGAAGTGAGCACGTCCGCCACCGCGCAGCGCGACTCAGCCACCAAGGGCTTGGGTGGAGAGGTTTCCACTACAGCCCGTACCCGCAACGAGGCTCGCGCAGACACGCGGGCGGTGGACCGGGCAGAACGCAAGGCCACGGCGACGGCCGAGCGCACCAAGCGCAAGGCCGAAGCTACGGCGGAGCAAACCAGGCGCTCGGCCGAGAGGACGACTGGTCGGTTGAAGGACCGTACCACCGACACTCTCGATGACGTGGCAACGTCTGGCGCGGTCGATGCCGCAGTCTCCGGCCGTGGATCACTCGGTGGCAGCCTCGGTCAGACCGGAGCCGGCGCTGCCGGGTCGATCCAGGGCGGCGTGACGGGAACCGCGGGCGGTGCGCTGGGCGGCCTTCATCGCAGGTAAGCACCAGCCTCAAACCGGCATGAAGAGGGCGGGCCGCAGACGGCTCGCCCTTTTTCGTGCCGGTTTCGTCTGCTCACCAGACTTTGACGCTGGCGTTGCGCAGTCGCGATGCTAGCATCCTGTCACTCTCAAGCGAACCAGACGCATGAGACGACTGGGGGCGGGCGCTTAAAGGCGTACCGCCTCTTTTTTGCCTGGGCATTGCGCCTAATTCGATTGCGCCACCATCGGCACGACGAATCCTGCGCAGCGGCAAAAAAGCTGCTGGCGGATTGCGCTGTCTTCAAAGTGATTCGCGGCGCCAAACCTCGCCTTGGTGGCGAGTGGCAGGAGTGGAGGGACTCGAACCCACGGCCCTCGGTTTTGGAGACCGATGCTCTACCAACTGAGCTACACTCCTGTGCTCTGAGCGGCCCCTTAAAGACTTGACGGCGGGAGCGCAACCGACCGAAACACATTATTGAAGATTATGGCCCGCAACGATCCCCACGCCATCCCGCCCGAGCTCCTGCTCAAGGCCTATCGCGCCGGGATTTTCCCGATGGCCGACAGCCGCGATGATCCCGAAGTCTTCTGGGTGGAGCCGCGGATGCGGGCGATTCTGCCGCTGGAGGGCTTTCATCTTTCCAAATCCCTGGCCCGCACATTGCGCCGGGGCAAATTCACCGTCACCTGCAACGCCGCTTTCGAAGCCGTGATCGACGCCTGCGCCGCGCCCCGCCCCGGTGCCGAGGAAAGCTGGATCAGCGCGCGGATTCGCGAAAGCTACATCGGGCTTCACGAACATGGTCATGCCCATTCCATCGAATGCTGGAACGAGGGGCGGCTGGTCGGCGGACTTTATGGCGTGGGATTCGCGCGCGTGTTCTGTGGCGAATCGATGTTCAGCCGCCAGACCGATGCATCCAAGGTCGCTCTGGCCTGGTTGGTCGCGTCGCTGCGCACGGTGGGCGCGGAATTGCTCGACTGCCAGTTCACCACGACACACCTGGCGTCTCTGGGCGCAATCGAGATTCCGCAGAGCCAGTACCTGCAACTGCTGTCACAGGCGCAGCGGCCCTATTCTTCGGCTGAAGTGGCTGCAGGTCGCGCGCTTGCCGAAGCGGTCGGTGATGGACTGGTCGCGGGCTTCGGCCCGGGATTGGGGGATGCCGCCGCGCTGGCGTTGCCGCTGGGCTTTGCCGCATTGCGCGCGGAAGCGACCGGCTCTTCCTCGCCGGGGAAGGTCATCGCACAGTCCTTGACCCAAACGTCATAGACAGGGTGTTCGACCACGCTCAACGACGGGGCGTTCCGGAACAACCAGCCTGAAAACACCTTGCGCCAGGCCAGTGGCTGATCGGTGCTCGCCCGCTCCTCGACGAAAAGCTGGACGAAGGCGCCGGTCTCGGGCGGGTCTTCCCAAGGCGCGGTCTTCTCGCAGGTGGCGAGCTTGACGATGGCATTGCCGATCCGCCGCGATTCGCCGCTCTTGAGGACAATGTCCTGCGTGATGTTGTTACGCTTGTTGAGCAGGCCGAGGGTCGCCACGCGGTCCTTGATCGGCGTGCCGAATTCGCTTTCCACTGCGGCACCGGATGCGCTGGCAATCGCCGCACCTGTTTCCATGGCCTCTGGCGGCGGAGCGGGAGCCTTCTCGCCGCAACCAGCAAGCGTCAGCAGACCCGCAAGTGCGAGTGAACGCATTGCCGGCGATGCGACAGATGGCATCAGGCTTCCGGAACCCAGGCTTCGTAATCACCGGTTGCGGCGGCGCGCTTGCCACCGCGCTCCAGCGCGCCCTGCGGACGATAGGCCTGCGAGGTCCCCGTGGCATTCGGCGTGAAGTCCGCTTCCCAGATACGCGGTGGCGGCAGGTTGCTTTCGGGCACGCCATCGAACGCCCCGTGCAGCCAGCCATGCCATTCCGAGGGAACCCGGCTGGCATCGTTGGCGCCATTATAGATTACCCAGCGGCGTTCGCGCCCGGCAAAGGGGTGGCCCTTGGGATAGGGCTTCTTGGCGCGGAAATAGGTGTTCCCTTGCGCATCGGTGCCTACCTGCTCACCATTCAGTGCGCTGAACAGCATGGTGGTGACGGTGGCACCATTCCACCACGTGAAGATCTTGCCGAGGATGCTCATGCTACCTGCCTTGGATATCAGGGGGCGCTTAGCCGCTGATTGGGGGAGTCGGCAAGCGCGTTGATGCCGCTGCCCTCATCTTACCAGTCAACCTTGTCGCCCGGCTTGATGCCGAGCCTTGCGGCCAGCCCGCCATTGATTTCCAGCACCGCCAGCGTCGGCCCGTCCGCAGGGAGCGGGGTTTCGTCATAAGGTTTGGCATTGGCCGCGATGTTGATGATGCGGCGATCGAGACCGACGAAGATGATGTCGAGCGGAATCACCGTGTTGCGCATCCAGAACGAAGCAATATCCGGCGGATTGCGCAGGAAGATCATGCCCTCGTCATCGCCGATCTCGGTACGGAACATCAGCCCCTTGGCCTGCTCGGCAGAGGTGCGTGCAACTTCCGACTTGAACACGTGGGCCCCGTTGCCGCTGGTCACCGTCACGGGCGTGATCTGGAGGCCCGAGACCGGATGAACCGCCGCTGCTGACGCCTGGGGCTGCGCCTTGGCCCCGGCGTCGGCCGCACCTGGCGAGCACCCTGCGATCAGCGCAAGGGCAGAAAGAACGGCTAGTCTAGTCAGCTGCTTCATCGATCCACTCTTCCAGAGCTTCGGGGCTGGATGCATTCACCACCTCGCGCGCATAGGCAAGGGGGTGTCCGGCCCTGAGCATGGCTGCGACCTGCTTCTCGCGCAGGGCTGGGTCAAGCCCGCTGCCCCCGCCAAACGGGCCGAAGCGCCGCTTTCGCGCCATGACGAGTGCAGCCCGGCGTCGCTCCGCATCGCTGCCACGTGCCTCCTCGCGCAGCGGTTCGGCGATTCCCGCAGCGCCCAGCGCCTGTTCGATGCGCCGCGCCCCATAGCCTCGCCGCAGCAGGCTTTGCGCCTTGCCGCGGGCAAATCCGGCATCGTCGACATAACCCAGTTCGACGAATCGGCTGACGATCGCGTGAAGATCGGCTTCGCCTTCCCCCTCCCAGCCCCGTTCGCGCAACTTGCGCCTCAGGTAGTCGGAAAGCTTGCCCGCGCTGGTGGCAAAGCGCGCGACATAGGCCAGCGCCATTTCGTCAAGCCGCGCGGCATCGAGCGGCCTTGGCGGTTTCCTTTCGCGGCGGTTGCCACGGCCATCAGGGGAATTGCGGTCCATCCGCCACATTCGTGCCACAGTCCCTGCTAAATGAGAACGTCCGTACCGTGGTGGCGTTGTTTTCGCGTCACGGACCAGTAATGGGCCGTTCGAGCTAATGGACCGTTCATCGGCGGGTCTGCACAGGCCCGCAGGACGAATGAAGAGAACATCGGGGTATCGCATGACTGTTTCGAACGCTGTCGCTGACAAGGCGATTCTCGTTCCCACGCCCAACATCGACGTGCAGCCACGTCGGTATGCGGACTTCGATACCTTCTGCGATGCGCTGGACTATGCCGCCAAGGGCGTGCTGGGGTTCAACTTCCACGATCCGCGCGGCACGCTTTCGCGAGTCTATCCCTATTCCGAACTGCGTGAGGACGCGCTGGTGGCCGCCCGCCGCCTGATGGCGATGGGCGTCGTTCCCGGTGACCGCGTGGCACTGGTGGCAGAAACCGGTCCCGATTTCGCCGCGATCTTCTGCGGCGCGATGTATGCAGGCGCGTGGCCCGTCCCCCTGCCCCTGCCGACCAGCTTCGGCGGTAAGGAAAGCTATATCGACCAGCTCGCCGTCCAGCTTGCCAGTTCGGACCCGAAGATGCTGGTCTATCCCGGCGAGATTGCCGAAATGGCAGGCGCCGCCGCCGCGCGTCAGGGCTGCGCCGGTCTTTCGTGGGACGAATTCCATGCGGGCGATCAGTCCGACGCCGCCCTGCCCACGCCTGATCCCGACGCAATCAGCTACCTGCAGTATTCCAGCGGGTCGACGCGCTTTCCGCATGGCGTCGCCGTCACGCACCGCGCATTGCTGGCCAACCTCGCCGGCCATTCGCACGGCATGAAGATTGCCGATCCGGATCGTGCGGTTTCGTGGCTGCCGTGGTATCACGACATGGGTCTTGTCGGCTGCTTCCTTTCGCCGATCGCCAACAGCGTCTCGGTCGATTACCTCAAGACCGAGGACTTCGCCCGCCGTCCGCTGGCATGGCTTGACCTGATCAGCCGCAACAAGGGCACGACGCTGTCCTATTCGCCCACCTTCGGCTACGACATCTGCGCCCGCCGCATCTCCAGCCAGACCCACGTCTCGGACCGTTTCGACCTGTCGCGCTGGCGCGTTGCCGGCAACGGGGCCGACATGATCCGCCCCGACGTGATGCAGAACTTCGTCAACGCCTTTGCCGAAGCCGGCTTCAAGGCCGAGGCCTTCCTGCCGAGCTATGGCCTTGCCGAAGCAACGCTGGCCGTCACCATCATGCCGCCGGGCGAAGGCATTCGCGTCGAACTGGTCGAGGAAGAGCGCCTGTCGGGCACGCCGCGCGATCTTTCGCGCCCCGCCCGCTATCGCGCCATGGTCAATTGCGGCGTGCCCGTTCTGGGCATGGAGGTCGCGATCCGGGGCGAGAACGGCAACTCGCTTTCGCATCACCACATCGGCAAGGTCTGGTGCCGCGGCTCGTCGGTGATGCACTCGTATTTCCGCGACCCGGAAGCGACCGACGCCTGCATGGTCGATGGCTGGCTCGATACGGGCGACATGGGTTACGTCGATGAAAAGGGCTACCTGTTCATCGTCGGCCGCGCCAAGGACATGATCATCATCAACGGCAAGAACCACTGGCCACAGGACATCGAATGGGCGGTGGAGCAGCTTCCCGGCTTCCACCAGGGCGACATCGCCGCGTTCTCGGTAGAGACCGAAAATGGCGAGGAAGCGCCCGCCGTGCTCGTACATTGCCGCGTTTCCGACCCGGTCGAACGCGTCAAGCTGCGCGACCAGATCCGCGACAAGGTGCGTTCGATCACCGGCATGAACTGCGTGGTCGAACTTGTGCCGCCGCGCACGCTGCCGCGCACAAGTTCGGGCAAGCTCAGCCGCGCGAAGGCCAAGAAGCTCTACCTCGCGGGCGAGATCGCGCCCTACCAGCTCGCCGCCTGATCGTTCCGATACGAAACGGTTGCCCGACTCAAAAGCTTGACGAAATTGTCATCTTCCGATTCCCTGTGCAGCGGGGAATTGGGAGAGGGTTTATGGCAACGGCAAACACGCCGACCGATGATACACCGCACGAGCTTTCGGGCGTTGTCGTAGGCTGGAAACACCGCGCTTTCGCACGCAACATCCATCTGACCGTACAATCGAGCAAGAGCCCCCGGCCCACACCCGAGGCGATCGACACGCACCACCTGCTGATGACGCGCAACCAGGCCTTGCTGCTTGCCAATTACCTTATGCGCGTCACCGGTCAGCAGCTCCCGCCGAGGCAGCGCCGAACGCTGTGGCAGAGGTTGTTCGGCTGAGTCATTTTTGCCGCTTCCCTAATCGCGCGATTAAAGTCACTCTGCACCCGGAACTCCACCTAGAACGGAGCCGGGAGAGGACATGCGTTTCACGAACTTTTGCCGCGCCCTGACCGCCAGCGCGTCACTGCTGCTCGTTGCAGGCCCGGCCCGGGCCGATGCACCGACCGACGCCACCCGCAAGGCCAACGCCGCGGCCCTCGCCGACCTGCCGATGGCCGACCGACAGGACTTCGATTTCGCAACCCGCGGGTTCGTGGCAACGCTGAAAGACCCGGTGATCCGCGACGCCGCGGGCAAGCCGGTGTGGGACACCGCCGCCTTCGCCTTTGCCAATGGCCCTGCTCCTGCCACCGTGAACCCCAGTTTGTGGCGTCATGCCCAGGTGCTCGGCAAGGCCGGCCTGTTCAAGGTGACGGACCGCATCTGGCAGGTGCGCGGGTTCGACGTCGCCAACGTGACCTTCGTGCGTGGGGACCAGGGCTGGATCGTGATCGACCCGCTGACTGCCACCGAGACTGCGGCCGCCGCCTACGCGCTGATCTCCGAGAAGGTGGCAAGGCTCCCCGTCACCGCCATGATCTACACTCACAGCCACGTCGATCATTTCGGCGGCGCGGGTGCGTTCACCTCGGTCATGGCCAAGGACGCGCCGATCATTGCTCCGCAGGGCTTCACCCGCGCTGCCGTCAGCGAGAACGTCATTGCAGGTCCCGCAATGGGGCGTCGCGCCTCCTATCAGTTCGGCCTGGGCTTGCCCAAGGGCCCGGAAGGCTCGATGGGCTCGGGCATCGGCATGGGTGTGGCGGCAGGCGGGCGCAGCCTGATCCCGCCAACGCGCGAAATCGGCGAGACCGGCACGGAACTCGTGCTCGACGGCGTGCGCGTGCGCTTCCAGATCACGCCCGGAACCGAAGCCCCTGCCGAGATGAACTTCGGCTTCCCAGATTGGAAGGTTGCCGACCTGGCCGAGAACGCCAACGTCACACAGCACAACATCCTCACCCCGCGCGGGGCAGTGATCCGCGATGCTAAGGCCTGGGCGCAAGGGCTGACCGAGGCGATCGACTTCTTTGCAGGGTCCGAAGTGCTGATCGCCAGCCATGGCTGGCCCCGCTTTGGTGCAGGCGAGATCACCAGTTATCTCGCCAAGCACCGCGATGCCTATGCCTACCTTCATGATCAGACCGTGCGGCTGATGAACAAGGGCCTGACCGGGCCTGAAATCGCGGCGCAGCTCACGCTGCCCCCTGCGCTGGCGGCAAAGTGGTACGACCGGCCTTATTACGGCTCCTACAGCTTCAACAGCCGCGCCGTGTATCAGTTCTACATGGGTTGGTACGATGGCAATCCCGTCCACCTCGCTCCCCTGCCCCCGGAACAGGGCGGAAGGCGATATGTCGAAGCATTGGGCGGTGCAGCGCGGGTGCGCGCCCTGGCAGAGGACGCCTTCGCCAAGGGCGATTACGGCTGGACGGCGGAATTGCTCGACAAGGTGATTTTCGCCGATGGCAATGATGCTGCGGCAAAGAGCCTGCTTGCCCGTACCTATCGCCAGCTCGCCTACCAGAGCGAGAACGCACTGTGGCGCAACATGTATCTCACCGGCGCGACCGAACTGGAAATGGGCGTCACCGCAACCGATCCCACCGGCGGTGCAGCCCTCATCAGCCAACTCCCGCCGTCAGACTTGTTCGAAGTCCTTGCGGTGCGGCTCGATCCGGCCAAGGCTGGAGACGGCTCTGCCTCGCTCGGGTTCGTCTTTCCTGACAAGGATCAGGACTGGACGGTAACGATCGCCAATGGCGTGCTGGTTCACCGCAAGGGCCTGCGCGAAGGGCGGCAGGCGACGCTGACGGTGCGTTATGCCGATTTGCTGTCAGCCTTGTTTGCAGGTCAGCCGCTTGCGGCCAAGGTTGCCTCGGGCGAGGCGAAGATCGAAGGGGATCCGGCGGCCTTCGCCCGCCTCATCGGCTGGCTCGACAAGCCGGACCCCGCATTCAATATCGTGACGCCCTAATAGGCAAGCTCAGTTGGGCTTCTTGAGATAGGCGATCACGTTGGCGCGGTCTGCAGCATTGGGCAGGCCCGCAAACGCCATCGAAGTGCCGGGAACAACCGCGGCAGGGCGCGTGAGCCACTTGTCGAGCGTGGCATCATCCCACTTGATCTTGGCCTTCTGCATCGCCGCGGAATACTTGAAGCCCGGAGCCGCCGCGGCCTTGCGCCCGACAACGCCCGCAAGGTTGGGACCCATCTTGGCACCGGCGCCCGGCTGCACGGCATGGCAGGCGATACAACGCATGAAAATCTTCTTGCCTGCAACCGGATCGCCCTTGGCCTGGGCAAAGGCGGTTCCGCCCGCCAGCGCCGAGGCGGCCAGCCCTGCAACGATCATCGCACCCATCATCTTCTTCATCGATACACCCTGTTCAGTTCCAGAAGCCGCCAGAGCCGCAAAGCTCGAACGCACGAAGAGAATTCCGCATTCGCGCTTTATCGCGGCTGAACGCGCAGGCGCTATATCAATTAGGGCAGTTGCTGCAAAAAGGGTGTCGATGGGTTAGGCCGTAAACATGGAAACCCTGTCTGTCCCGCATGCCCGCCCTTTGCCCAACGGCTTTCTCGACCGTCTTTCGGCCCGCTTCGGCCTGCAATGTCAGACGAGCGAAGCAATCCGCGCCCAGCATGGCGCCAGCGAATCGCAGTATCCCACCGTTCTTCCGGATGCCGTGGTCTTTGCCCGGTCAACGCAGGACGTGGTCGATTGCGTCAACCTGTGCCGCGAAGCCGGCGTGGCCATCGTGCCCTTTGGCGCCGGCACATCGCTGGAAGGCCACACCTTGCCACTCGAAGGCGGGGTCAGTCTGGACCTGACGCCGATGGACGCAGTCCTGGCTGTAAACCATGCCGATTTCGACTGCACCGTGCAGCCCGGCATCCGCCGCGAGGCGCTCAATGCGCACCTGCGCGACAGCGGCCTGTTCTTCCCGATCGATCCGGGTGCGAACGCCTCGATCGGCGGCATGGCCTCGACGCGCGCCTCGGGCACGAACGCTGTCCGCTATGGCACGATGCGCGAGGCCGTGCTGGGCCTGGAGGTGGTTACGCCGCAGGGCAAGGTTATCCGCACTGGCAAGCGCGCCAAGAAGTCTGCCGCCGGATACGATCTCACGCGGCTCTACATCGGCTCCGAAGGCACGTTGGGCGTCATCACCGGCATCACCCTGCGACTTCATCCGGTGCCGGAAGCGATCATGGCCGCAACCTGCCCATTCGAGACGCTGTCCGGCGCGATCGAAACGGTGGTGCAGGCCTTCCATTGCGGCGTGCCGATGGCGCGGATCGAACTGCTCGATGCCATGCAGGTCCATGCGGTGAATTTGCGAAGCAAGCTGGGTCTGCCCGAAGCGCCGACGCTGTTCTTCGAATTTCACGGCACCCCCAACGGGGTTGCCGAGCAGGTCGAGACGGTCAAGGGCTTGGCTTCGGCCAACGGCGGTGGCGCGTTCCAGTGGGCAACACTGGCTGAAGACCGCAACCGCCTGTGGCGCGCGCGGCACGAATCCTATTACGCTGCCGTCAACTTGCGGCCCGGCGCCATCGGCCTGACCACCGACGTCTGCGTACCGATGAGCCGGCTGGCCGAATGCATCCTTGCCACCCGCGCCGATCTCGACAGCTGCAGCGTGCCCGCAACCATTCTTGGCCACGTCGGGGACGGCAACTTTCACCTCGTCTTCTCGATTGACCCGAATGCGCCGCACGAAATGGCAGAAGTGGAAGCGGTCAACCATCGCATGGTCGCCCGGGCGCTGGCCATGGACGGCACTTGCACCGGCGAGCACGGCGTCGGCATCGGCAAGCAGCAATGCCTCATCGATGAACTGGGCGAGGACGCGGTGGACGTGATGCGCACGCTCAAGCAAGTGCTGGACCCGGGCAACATCTTCAATCCGGGCAAGATTTTCCGGAGCTGAGACAGCCCACCCCCAACCCCTCCCGCGTGCGGAAGGGGAGTTGAAGAACCTGTTCCTGCCCTCCCGTAAACGGGAGGGCCGCGAGACTTGGAGAGCGAAGCGATTCTAGTCGCAGCGGGGTGGGCACATGGCGCCGCCCCGCCCGGCCTCACTCCATTTCCAGAATGATCGCGTCGACCGCCAGGCTGTCGCCCGCCTTGGCGTTGACCGACTTGACCTTGCCCGCCTTTTCGGCGCGCAGGATGTTCTCCATCTTCATCGCTTCGACCACGGCGAGCGGCTGGCCTGCTTCCACGGTATCGCCCTCGCCCACGTTGAGGCTGACGAGCAGGCCCGGCATCGGGCAGATCAGGAACTTCGAAAGATCGGGCGGGATCTTTTCGATCATGTGCCTGGTCAGGTGCGCGATGTGGGCGGGCAGGACCTGCACGTCATGGATCGCGCCCCGCGTCGTCAGCTTGAACCCGGCGCGCGTGGTCTCGACCTTCACTGACAGCGGCTTGTCGTCGACCTCGCAATGCACCATGCGGTCGCCCGGCGTGTATTCCAGCGCGATGTCGATGGCCTTGCCGTCAACGCTGATCTCGTCCTCGGTCAGTTCCACCGCATAGGTCGAACCACCGATCTTCACCGCCCATTCCGACGGCGGATCGAGATCGTGGCCAAGCTGGTTGTCGACCTGCCGCGCCCGGTCCGACCGCGCGGTGGCAAGAAATGCTGCCAGCGCCGCCAGCGTTTGCTTCAGTTCGTCAGACGTTGCCGCGCCGTGGAATCCATCCGGGTATTCCTCGGCAATGAAGCCCGTGGTCAGCTCGCCCGAACGGAAGCGCGGATGCTGCATGATCGCGTTGACGAAGTCGATGTTGTGGCCAAGCCCCTCGATCTCGAACGCATCGAGCGCCTGGATCTGCTTGTCCGCCGCCTCGTCGCGCGTCTTGCCCCAAGTGATCAGCTTGGCGATCATCGGGTCATAGAACATCGAGACTTCGCCGCCTTCATATACGCCGTCGTCCACGCGCACGCCATCCACGCCGCGCCGCCCGTTGGCCTGCCCGTCATCGGTCCATCCGGCCAGCGGCGGGTTGTAGCGGATCAGGCGCCCGGTCGAAGGCAGGAAGCCGCGATAGGGATCTTCGGCATAGACGCGGTTTTCGATCGCCCAGCCGTCGATCTTGATGTCGTCCTGCGTCATCTGCAGCTTTTCGCCATAGGCGACGCGGATCATCTGCTCGACAAGGTCGATGCCGGTGATCGCCTCGGTGACGGGATGCTCCACCTGCAGGCGGGTGTTCATTTCAAGGAAGTAGAAGCTCTCGCCAGAGGGGTCAGCGCCCGACACGATCAGTTCCACTGTGCCTGCGGAGTAATAGCCCACCGCGCGGGCCAGCGCGACACACTGTTCGCCCATGGCCTTGCGCATTTTCGGGGTGACGAAGGGCGAAGGCGCTTCTTCCACCACCTTCTGGTGGCGGCGCTGGATCGAGCATTCGCGCTCGTTGAGGTAGAGAATGTTGCCGTGCTTGTCGCCGAGGATCTGGATCTCGATGTGGCGCGGGTTGAGAATGAACTTCTCGATGAACACGCGGTCATCGCCGAACGAGTTCAGGCCCTCGCGCTTCACGGCCTCGAAGCCCTCGCGCACGTCCTTCTCGCTGTAGGCAAGCCGCATGCCCTTGCCGCCACCGCCGGCCGAGGCCTTCATCATCACCGGATAGCCGATCTCGTCCGAAATGCGCACCGCATGCTCGGTATCCTCGATCTCGCCGACGAAGCCGGGGACGACGTTGACGCCCGCTTCCTTGGCGAGCTTCTTGGATTCGATCTTGTCGCCCATCGCGGCAATCGCGCCGACAGGGGGGCCAATGAACGCGATGTTTTCTGCCGCCAGCGCCTCGGCAAACGAGGTGCGCTCGGACAGGAAGCCGTAACCCGGATGCACCGCTTCCGCGCCGGTCTGCTTGCAAGCAGCAATGATCTTGTCGGCAATCAGGTACGACTGCGCGGCCGGCGCCGGCCCGATATGCACGGCCTCGTCCGCCATCTGCACGAACGGCGCCCGCGCATCCGCATCGGAATAGACCGCGACGGTCTGGATACCCATGCGACGCGCCGTCTTGATCACACGGCAGGCAATTTCACCACGGTTGGCGATGAGGATCTTCTTGAACATTCAGATATCCTTGGCGAGTTCGGCGAGCATTTCCGTGCGCTCGATCGTAAGATTGGTCAGGCAGTTGATATGAAGCATCTTGTCTAGCGAAACGCCCAGATCGAAAGGCCAGCGTGCTTCACACTCGGCATCGCGAAACGTCAGCCAGGCGCGCTGCGCCGCACGAAGCCGAGCCTCATCATCAGGCGACCGCTCTCGGAAGAGACGGAGCGTAGTCTTCCACTGCGCATTCAAGGCCCGGTCGGCTTTCAAGAATTCGGAATGAGCGCAATCATTGAGTTCGGCTTGAACGGACGTGTTCTTGCAGTCGGGCGAAACGCTGACTGCCGCGAGCATCAGCATTAGAGACATGCCGAAGCCTCCACTTCTAGCGTCGCCCCGGGCTTGACCCGAAGTCCCGCTAATCCCGTGACCGCGCAAAAGGCAGCGGGGCCCCGGGTCGAGCCCGGGGCGACGGAGAAAAGGCAAGGCGAAGCTGCCAAGATCACACCAGCTCCAGCGCCTGCGCGAGGTCGGCGACGATGTCGTCGATGTGTTCGATACCCACCGACACGCGCACGGTGTCCGCGCCCGCGCCCGCGGCCACCAGTTCTTCCTCGCCCAGCTGGCTGTGCGTGGTCGAGGCGGGGTGGATGATCAGCGAGCGGGTATCGCCGATGTTGGCGAGGTGGCTGAACAGCTTGACCGACTGGACCAGCTTGACGCCCGCTTCGTAGCCGCCCTTCACGCCGAAGGTGAACACCGCCCCGCCCTTGCCGCCAAGGTACTGGCGGGCCAATTGGTGATACGGGTCTTCCGGCAGGCCAGCATAGCTGACCCACGCCACCTTGGGGTGGGCCTGCAGCCACTGCGCCAGATGCAGCGCATTGCTGCAATGCCGATCCATCCGCAGCGCCAGCGTTTCCATGCCGGTCAGCGTCAGGAACGCATTCATCGGCGCCATCGACGGCCCGAGATCGCGCAGGCCCAACACGCGACAGCCGATGATGAAGGCGATGGGGCCGACGGGCTTCAATGCCTCGGTCAGCACCGCGCCGTGGTAGCTCGGGTTGGGCTGCGACAGCGAGGGGAACTTGTCGCTCGCCGCCCAGTCGAACTTGCCCGAATCCACGATCAGCCCGCCGATGGAATTGCCGTGGCCGTTGAGGAACTTGGTGCACGAATGGACGACGATGTCCGCGCCATGTTCGATCGGGCGGCACAGCGCGGGGCTCGCCATCGTGTTGTCGACGATCAGCGGCACACCAGCCGCATGGGCAACCTCGGCAATCACCGCGATGTCCTGCACCACGCCGCCGGGATTGGCGAGGCTTTCGATGAAGACGCCACGCGTCTTGTCGGTGATTGCGGCGGCAACGGCAGCTGGATCGTCGGCATCGACGAAAACCGCCTTCCAGCCGAACTTGGCAAAGCTGTGCGCAAACTGGTTGAGCGTGCCGCCATAGAGCTTCTTGGCCGCAACGATCTCGCAGCCCGGCTCCATCAGGGTGTGAAACACGATGAACTGCGCGGCATGGCCCGATGCCACGCCCAGCGCAGCCACGCCGCCTTCCAACGCCGCAATCTTCGCTTCAAGCGCGGCGTTGGTCGGGTTCATGATGCGCGTGTAGATGTTGCCGAACTCGGCCAGCGAGAACAGGTTCGCGGCGTGCTCGGCACTGTCGAACACGTAGCTGGCCGTCTGGTAGATCGGCGTGATCCGCGCCTTGGTGGTCGGATCAGGCTCGCACCCGGCGTGGACCGACAGCGTTTCGAGCTTCTGTGTCATCGCATCTCTCCCGTTGTAAGGCGCGAATACTATCAGGCGGCGTCGATCTCGCTACCCGGCGGCGGCATGTTGTGGCCAAGCAGGCGCAGCATGTCTGCGGCGCATTCGACCACGTTCGAGCCCGGACCGTAGATGCCCTGCACCCCGGCTTCGCGCAGGAAATCGTAGTCCTGCGGCGGGATCACGCCCCCTGCCACGACCTTGATGTCCGCACGCCCTGCGGCCTTGAGATGGCCGATCATTTCGGGGATCAGCGTCTTGTGCCCGGCGGCGAGCGAAGATGCGCCAACCGCATCGACGTCCTTCTCGAGTGCCAGCGCGGCAGCTTCCTCGGGCGTCTGGAACAGCGGGCCGGAGGTCACCTCGAAGCCCATGTCGCCAAAGGCCGAGGCAATCACGTTGGCACCGCGATCGTGCCCGTCCTGGCCCATCTTGGCGACGAGCATGCGGGGCTTGCGGCCAAGCCGGCGCGTCACCGCCTCGACGCCATCCAGCACCTGCTGGTAGCGCGAATCCCCGGCATAGGCCGAGCCGTAGACGCCCTTCACCGGGGTCGGGAAAGTGCCGTGGCGGCCGAACACGACTTCCATCGCATCCGAAATCTCGCCCAGCGTGGCGCGGTGGCGCGCAGCTTCCACGGCGAGTTCCAGCAGGTTGCCGCCGGTCTTTGCACCTTCGGT
Organism: Novosphingobium sp. CCH12-A3; assembly: GCF_001556015.1. Classification (NCBI taxonomy): domain Bacteria; kingdom Pseudomonadati; phylum Pseudomonadota; class Alphaproteobacteria; order Sphingomonadales; family Sphingomonadaceae; genus Novosphingobium; species Novosphingobium sp. CCH12-A3. The sequence goes on from NZ_LSIA01000050.1 coordinate 36,439, forward strand.
CAAGGCATTAAGCGCAGCACGGCACTTCGTTTCGTCACGCGTCTCGCGCACGCGCTTGATGCGGGCGATCTGGGCTTCGCGGACAACATGGTTGTCGACTTCCAGCGTTTCGAGCTTGTCCTCGCTCGCCAGGCGATACTTGTTCACGCCGACGATCACGTCCTCGCCACGGTCGACGCGGGCCTGACGCCCGGCGGCGGCTTCCTCGATCATCGCCTTGGGCCAGCCAGCGGCCACGGCCTTGGCCATGCCGCCATCGGCCTCGACGCGCTCGATGATTTCCCAGGCCTTGTCGACCAGTTCCTGCGTCAGCGCCTCGATGTAGTACGACCCGCCGAGCGGATCGACCACGTTGCACATGCCGGTCTCTTCCTGGATCACGATCTGCGTGTTGCGCGCGATACGGGCGGAAAAGTCGGTCGGCAGCGCGATGGCTTCGTCGAGAGCGTTGGTGTGGAGCGACTGGGTGCCGCCCAGCATCGCGGCCATTGCCTCGATCGTGGTGCGGATGACGTTGTTGTAGGGGTCCTGCTCCTGCAAGCTCACGCCCGAGGTCTGGCAGTGGGTGCGCAGCATCTTGGAGCGCTCGTCCTTGGCGCCCAGCTTGGTCATCACCCGGTGCCACAGCACGCGCGCGGCGCGCAGCTTGGCCACTTCCATGAAGAAGTTCATGCCGATGGCGAAGAAGAACGACAGGCGCCCGGCGAACTTGTCGATGTCCAGCCCCGAGGCGACGCCATACTTCACGTATTCCATGCCGTCGGCGATGGTGAAGGCCAGTTCCTGCACCTGCGTCGCCCCGGCTTCCTGCATGTGGTAGCCGGAAATCGAGATCGAGTTGAACTTGGGCATCTCGCGGCTGGTGTAGCCGAAGATGTCCGAGATGATCCGCATCGAGGGCTCGGGTGGGTAGATGTAGGTGTTGCGGACCATGAACTCCTTGAGGATGTCGTTCTGGATGGTCCCGTCGAGCAGCTTGCGATCGACGCCCTGCTCTTCACCCGCCACGATGAAGAATGCGAGGATCGGAATGACCGCGCCGTTCATCGTCATCGATACCGACATCTGATCGAGCGGAATGCCGTCGAACAGGATCTTCATGTCCTCGACGCTGTCGATGGCAACGCCCGCCTTGCCGACGTCACCCACCACGCGCGGATGGTCGGAGTCATAGCCACGGTGCGTGGCAAGGTCGAAGGCGACCGAGAGGCCCTTCTGACCCGCGGCAAGGTTGCGGCGATAGAAGGCGTTGGATTCCTCGGCGGTGGAAAAGCCGGCGTACTGGCGAATGGTCCAGGGGCGGCCCGCATACATCGAGGCGCGGACGCCGCGCGTGAACGGGGCGAAACCGGGCAGGCCGGGGTCTGCCGTCACATCCTCGGCGGTATAGAGTGGCTTGACCGCGATGCCTTCCGGCGTCTGCCAGGTCAGGTCCTTGCCCTTCACTTCCTTGGCGGCGGCGGCCTGCCAGTCGGCCAGTGTCTTGTCGGTCATTTTGCCATCTCGCACGTCATGCTGAACTTGTTTCAGCATCCATTTTGCCACTCGAACCGCCGTGCCATTCGCACGATGGACCCTGAAACAAGTTCAGGGTGACGGTTCTCTCACCCTCAGTGATGCCCGCCCTTTGGCATCTCCATGATCTCGGTCAGCTGCCCGCCCATGTCCTTGGGGTGCACGAAGAAGATCAGCGTTCCGTGGGCACCGATGCGCGGCTCACCCAGCACGCGCTTGCCCTGCCCCTCGAACCAGGCCTTGGCCTCGTGAATATCGGGCACTTCGTAGCAAAGGTGGTGCTGCCCGCCCAAGGGATTGGCCGCGAGCCACTTGCCCACTGCGCTGTCCGGGCTGGTCGGCTGGATCAGCTCGATCTGCGTCCCCGCCGTGCCGTTCTCGCCCGGCGTATTGACGAAGCACACCCGCACCTGCTGGCTTTCCAGCACGAACGGCTCGGTGATGTCACTTGCGCCCATCACGTCACGATAGAACGCGATGGAAGCGTCGATGTCCGGCGTTGCAACGCCCACGTGGTTGAGGCGGCCCAGTTTCATGTTCAGACCTTCTCGATGACCATGGCGATGCCCTGACCGCCGCCGATGCACATGGTGATGAGGCCATAGCGCCCACCGGTGCGGTGCAGTTCGTACATCGTCTTGATCGTCAGGATCGCGCCGGTCGCACCGATCGGATGGCCGAGCGAGATGCCCGAGCCGTTGACGTTGGTCTTTGCCGGATCGAAGCCCAGTTCCTTGGCCACGCCGCACGCCTGCGCCGCAAAAGCCTCGTTGCTTTCGATCACGTCGATCTGGTCGAGCGTCAGCCCCGCCCGCTGCAATGCCACCGGCACGGCCTTGACCGGGCCAAGGCCCATCACGTTCGGTTCCACGCCCGCATGGCCCCAGCCGAGGATCCTGGCCATCGGCTTCAGCCCATGCTCTTCAACCGCCTTGCCGCTGGCGAGCACGACCGCTGCCGCGCCGTCGTTGATTCCGCTCGCGTTGCCGGCGGTAACCGTGCCGTCCTTCTTGAACACCGGCTTGAGGCCAGCCATCGCCTCGACCGAGGCATCGGCGCGCACGTGCTCATCCGTATCGAACACCGTCACGCCCTTGCGCGTCTTGATCTCGACCGGGACGATCTGCTCCTTGAAGTAGCCCGCTGCGATGGCTGCGGCCGCACGCTTGTGGCTTTCCACCGCCAGCGCGTCCTGCTCCTCGCGGCTGATCGCGCAGCGCTCGGCCACGTTCTCCGCCGTCACGCCCATGTGGATGTTCTCGAACGGATCGTGCAGCGCGCCGAGCATGGCGTCCATCAGCACCTGGTCGCCCATCTTCTGCCCGTTGCGCGCTGTCAGCACCATGTGCGGCGCGTTCGACATGCTTTCAGCGCCGCCGCCGATGGCAATGTCCTGCTCACCAAGGGCAATGCCCTGCGCTGCCGAGACGATTGCCTGCAGGCCCGAACCGCACAAGCGGTTGACGTTCATGGCGGGAGCCTCGATCGGCACGCCCGCGTTTACCGCCGCGACGCGGCTGACATAGGCATCCTTGGGCTGGGTCGGCACGACCGTGCCGATCACCACGTTCTGCACCTTGTCAGGCGTGATCCCGGCGCGGGCAATCGCTTCCTTGATGACAATCGCGCCGGTTTCGGCCGGACGCAGCGAGGCAAGGCCGCCGCCGAACGAGCCGATGGCGGTACGCGCGCCCGAGACGATGTAGATGTCGGTCATGGTCGGTCTTTCCAAAGTCTTGGGACAAGTCAGAGCGGAATGTTGTCGTGCTTCTTCCACGGGTTCTCGAGGGCCTTGTTCTTGAGCTTCCTGAGACCCAGCGCGACGCGGCGACGTGTCGAGTGCGGGTGGATCACCTCGTCGACGAAGCCCTTGCTCGCCGCCACGAACGGGTTGGCGAAGCGGTCCTCGTATTCCTTGGTCTTCACCGCCTGCTCTTCGGCGGAAAGCCCGCGGAAGATGATCTCGACCGCGCCCTTGGCGCCCATCACCGCGATTTCGGCGGTCGGCCAGGCGTAGTTGAGGTCGCCGCGCAGGTGCTTGGAGGCCATCACGTCATAGGCGCCGCCATAGGCCTTGCGGGTGATGACGGTGATCTTCGGCACGGTCGCCTCGGCATAGGCGAAGAGCAGCTTGGCGCCGTGCTTGATGATGCCATTGTGCTCCTGCGCCGTGCCGGGGAGGAAGCCCGGAACGTCGACGAAGGTCACGATCGGAATGTTGAACGCATCGCAGAAGCGCACGAACCGCGCGGCCTTCTTGGAGGAGTTGATGTCGAGCACACCTGCCAGCACCATCGGCTGGTTGGCGACCACGCCCACGGTGCGGCCTTCGACGCGCCCGAAACCGCAGATGATGTTCGCGGCATGCTTGGGCTGGATCTCGAAGAACTCGCCCTCGTCCACTGTCTTGCGGATGACTTCGTGCATGTCATAGGGCTGCGTCGCCGAAGCCGGCACGATGGTATCGAGGCTGGGCTCGAGGCGGTCGTAAGGATCCGAGGTGGGCCGCTCGGGCACGTCCTGGCGGTTCGACAGCGGCAGGTAATCGAAGAAATCGCGCGCCGCCAGCAGCGCCTCGATGTCGTTCTCCAGCGCGAGGTCGGCGACCGAGGTCTTGGTCGTGTGCGTCACCGCGCCGCCCAGTTCCTCTTGGCTGACGACCTCGTTGGTCACGGTCTTGACCACATCCGGGCCGGTGACGAACATGTACGAGCTGTCCTTCACCATGAAGATGAAGTCGGTCATGGCAGGCGAATAGACCGCGCCGCCGGCGCACGGCCCCATGATCAGCGAAAGCTGCGGCACGACGCCCGACGCCAGCACGTTGCGCTGGAACACCTCGGCATAGCCGCCGAGCGAGGCCACGCCTTCCTGGATGCGTGCGCCGCCGGAATCGTTGAGGCCGATCACCGGCGCGCCGACCTTCAGCGCCATGTCCATGATCTTGCAGATCTTCTGTGCGTGCCGCTCCGAAAGCGATCCGCCGAACACCGTGAAGTCCTGGCTGAACACATAGACCAGACGGCCGTTGATCGTGCCCGATCCGGTGACCACGCCATCGCCCGGAATGACGGTGTCGGGCATGCCGAAGTCGACGCAGTTGTGCTCGACATACATGTCCACTTCCTCGAAGCTGCCCTCATCCAGCAGCACTTCGAGGCGTTCGCGTGCGGTCAACTTGCCCTTGGCATGTTGGGCATCAATGCGCTTCTGCCCGCCACCCAGCCGCGCGGCTTCCCGGCGCTTTTCCATTTCGGCGATATTGGCGGACATGCGTGGCATCCCTTCTTCTGACTGGCGGACCGTTTTCTGCTGCGACTCCGGCCTGCTCCTCCTCCCCGAGGCGCCACGCCAGAGCCGCGCCCGCGCCCTGCCGGAACGACACCGGGCGCGGATCGGCGTTCCAACTGCGCCACGCCGCTTGCCAAGTCCAATGTTATTCTGCAAACTTGCGAAGGATCACTTTGCAAAACCGGCTGGAGCTGGGGGACGGGATAAATGGCGCGACGCCGCTTGTTTGCAGGCGAACAACTCAAGGCTCTGCGCGTCACGCGAAAGCTGCGCCAGGGCGAGATGGCATCGCTTCTGGGGATCAGCGCCTCCTATCTCTCGCAGATCGAGAATGACGAGCGTCCCCTGACCCCTGCGCTGACCGACCGGTTGCAGCAGAGCTTTCCGGTCGAATGGCAGGACTTCGCTGCCGACCGGGTCGAGCCGGTGCTTTCCGCCTTGCGCGATGCCACCGCCGATCCGATGCTGGGCCAGATGCTTCCCGGCGATCAGGTGGAGCGCGTTGCAGAGCAATACCCCGCCTTCGCCCAGGCCTTCGCCCAGTTGTGGGACCAGCACCGCCGCTCGGTCCAGCGGCTCGAAGCCATCGACGAGGCGCTGGGATCGGACAGTATCTCCGGCGGCCGCCTGCCGTGGGAAGAAGTGCGCGACTGGTTCCACCACGCCAACAACTACGTCGATACCATCGACCGCGCCGCCGAACGACTGGCGGTGCGACTATCCGGCACCGGGCTGACGCCGACATCGGCGCAAATGGCAAGCTGGCTGGAGAGTCGCGGCATCGCTGTTGAACAGGTCAGCGGCGGGGCAATGCGGCGCTTCGACCCCGAAGCGCCGCCTCACCATAGACCCCAACCAGCCGATCGAATCCGCCCGGTTCCAGATCGCATACCAGCTGGCGGCCGAAGCCCTGCGCGATGAAATCAGCGCCATCGTCGGCGAGGCAACGCTGCAATCGGACGCCGCGCGCCAGCTCCTGACCGTAGGCCTGGGCAATTATGCGGCAGGCGCGCTGATCATGCCCTACGAATGGTTCCGCACCCGCGCCCGTGCGCTGCGGCATGATATCGATCAGCTGCGCCTGACTTTCGGGGCCAGCTTCGAGCAGGTCTGCCATCGCCTGTCGACGCTGCAACGCCCGCAGGCGCGCGGGATTCCGATGTTCTTCTGCCGCGTCGACATGGCCGGCAACATCACCAAGCGCCACTCGGCCACGCGCCTTCAGTTCGCCCGCTTCGGCGGTGCCTGCCCGCTATGGGTGGTGCACGAAGCCGTGGCGATCCCCGATCGCATCCACGTACAGGCCGCAGAAATGCCCGATGGCGTGCGCTATGTCTCGATTGCCAAGGGCCTGGTGAAGCCTTCGGGCAGCTATTATCGCATACCGCGCCGCTACGCCGTGGCCCTGGGCTGCGAGGCGGCGCTGGCCGATGAGTTCATCTATGCCGACGGGATCAATCTTGCACGGCCCGAGGCCGTGACGCGGATCGGCATTTCCTGCCGCATCTGCCCGCGCGACAAGTGCGACCAGCGCGCCTTCCCGCCCAGCGACCGCGCCATCGTGGTCGACCCGCATGCCCGCGATCTGGTGCCTTACGGGATCACGGACATGTGAAGGCCGCCCCGGCTCGATACCGGGGCGGCTGGCGATCAGGCGTTGGGATTGGGCGCGAAAGCGCAGATCTTGTTGCCATCCGGATCGCGCAGGTAGGCGCCATACTGCTTGCCCGGCGAGTTTTCGCGAACGCCCGGCTGACCTTCGCAGGTGCCGCCGTTAGCAAGGCCTGCGGCGTGCCAGGCATCAACCACCGAGGAATCGGCCGCCTTGAAGCCGAGCGTGTAGCCGTTGGAGACGGTGTGCGCTTCGCCGTTGCTTGGCTTCGCCACGATCAGCGAGCCGTTGGGCGAAGGGAACAGCGTGCCGTGCGGCAGTTCCACCGCATTGTGACCGAGAGTCTGCATTACCGCGCTGTAGAACTTGCGCGACTTTTCGATGTCATTGGTGCCAAGGAAAGTGTGGGTAAACAAGGTGGTCTCTCCGTCCAGATTGTTATTGAACCAAACTATCTTGCCGCCTTCCCGCCCTTGCGTCGAGAGCGAAAATGGCGGCGAAATGAAACGTCAGAACGTCGTCGCGCTTTCAAGCGGGGCATCGCTGCGGTGCGCGGCGGCATAAGCCTCGGCAGCCTTCATCACCCGCAGGATGTTACCGCTGGCAAGCTTCCCGAGATCCGCCTTCGACCAGCCGCGCCGGGACAGTTCGGCGAAGAGCACGGGGTAGGTCGAGACGTCTTCCATGCCCTGTACAGTGGCCTCGACGCCATCGAGGTCTCCACCGAGTCCGACGTGGCCGACGCCGATCAATTTTGCAATGTGATCAATATGATCCGCGACGTCCTTGACGCTGCCGCGCGGCATCGGGTTAGCCTTGTCCCATGCCGCGAGCGCCGCCTTCTCGGCGGCGGGATCGCCACGATTGAGCGCCTTGGCGCGCGCCGCTTCGGCGTCCCGCGCAGCGCTCCATTGTCGTGCCGCTTCAACGACATAGGGCGGATAGAAGTTGACCATGACGATGCCGCCAGCAACGCCGATCGCCTTCAGCGTCTCGTCCGAGACATTGCGAGCGTGGTGGTTGATCGCACGGGCGTTGGAGTGGCTTACGATCGGCGGCGGACCGCCCAGCGCCAGCACGTCACGCATGGTCGCCTCGCTGACGTGGGCGAGGTCGACCAGCATGCCAAGCCGTTGCATTTCCTTGACAACTTGTCTTCCGAACGGCGTCAGACCATCGTGCGCGGGGGCGTCGGTGGCGCTATCCGCCCAGGCATTGTTCTTGAAATGCGTGAGCGTCATGTAGCGCGCGCCTAAAGCGTGCATTTGGCGCAGGACGCCCATCGAGCCGCCGATGGAGTGGCCGCCTTCCATGCCGAGGAGCGAGGCTATCTTCTTTGATTTCCACGCTTTTTCAACGCAGGCCGTGTCGATGCAGAACTGCATTTCGGCCGGATGCCGCGCGATCAGGCGCTTCATCACGTCGATCTGTTCGAGCGTGGCCTGCACCGCCTGCGGTTCGGGCAGATCGGCCGAGACATAGACCGACCAGAACTGCGCTCCCACATTTCCGGCGCGCATTCTGGGCAAGTCGGTCATCATCCCGACGCCACGTGTGTCATTGAAATCAAAGCCTTCCAGCACGTCCTTGCGCCGTTCACGGAGTTGTTCGGGGACGTCGTTATGACCGTCCCAGACCAACGGCGAGCCGCTTTCCAACTCTCGCGAACTCTTGCGGGACTCTGCGGCAACTCCCCCGCAACTCCCCCACAACAGGGCCATGCAGACGAGGGGCGAAACGAGGCTTCTGTTTATGCGCATTCCACCCGCTCCGATCCGGTCAGATATCCTGAAGTGGTCCTACGCGCCAGGCTGATCCGCCATCACGTCGTCGCCATCGCGCTCGGGCAGCATCAGGAACAGCACGAGGCTGACCACCGAGCCCATTGCCATGATGATCGACACCGTCAGCAGTTGGTCGTCTCCCAACCAGCCAAACAGGGTGCCCGCCAGCAACGGACTGCCCGCAGCGCCCAGCCGCCCGACGCCCAGCGCGAAACCTGTGCCGGTGGCCCGCGCATAGGCCGGGAAGCCGCGCGCAAAGGCGGCATAGTAGCCACTGATCGCCGCATTGGTGAAGAAACCGGCGATCATCGTCGCCATTTGCCACGCATTGAGCGTATCACGCCCGGTGCCGAACCAGGCCACCAGCATCGCGCCGATCAGCAGCATCAGCGCGGTCGGCCACCTGACCCCCAGCCGCGCCATCACGAAGCCGAAAAGCGCGCTGCCCAGGAACCCGCCGATGTTGGCGTATGTCAGCACCGTGGCCGCCTGCGCCGGAGGATAGCCCGGCGGATAATCGGACACGATCTGCACCCCGAACTTCAGGATGTAATAGAAGGTGATGCAATGGAACGTGTAGCCGAACGCCAAGAGCAGGGTGACCGGGCGCAGTCTGGGGTTGGACAGGATCTGTCTCTTATACACATCTCCGATCACCGGGAGATCGCTGATGGCAGGCTTGCCGAACGCGGCGAGCGTGCGGTTCACGCCCGCCAGATTGCGCTTCGTCGCCAGATAGGCCGCCGTTTCGGGCACCAGCACCAGGATGACCGGGATCAGGACTGCGGTCACCGCCGCGCCGAACAGAAACACAGCGTGCCAGCTGTAGGTGGGTAGCAGCCATTCCGATGCGGCAATTCCGCCGACGATCGCGCCCAACGGATAGCCCGCAACATAAACCGCGATGGCGACAGAGCGCCAACGGCTGTTGGTGCTTTCGGCAACCACCGCGTTGGTTGTGGTGAGCATCCCGCCGATGCCGATGCCGGTAAGGAACCGGTAGGCAACCATCGGCTGAACCGCTGTCGCGATGCTTGCCAGATACATGCCAATCGCCATCAGCACGAGGCAGGCAAGCATGGTAAACTTGCGGCCATACCGGTCTGCCGCCCCACCGAGCAGCACCGAACCGAAGCCCATGCCGAGCAGCTCGGCCGAAAGCACCACGCCCAGCGCCGGGCGGGCAATGCCCCAATCGGCGGTGATACCCGGCGCGGCAAAGGCGCTCGACAGCACGTCAAACCCGTCAAGCGCGTTCAACAGCACCATCAGGACCACCACGATCCACTGGCGGACACCCATGGGCGTCTGCTCGATCACCTCGCGCGGGGTTTGTGACATGCGGCCCGAATCCTCTCCAAGAATGGCTTATTGCTATCTGATATAACTTATTCGTGGATTCTGGAAAGCAGTTCGATGAGTTGCCGCACTTCCTTGTCGGTAAAGCGGCTTTTCACCCAGGCCTCGTGCTCGCCGATGGCCTGCTTGGCCCGGGCCAGCATTTCGACGCCAGCGGGCTCGAGGAACAGCGCCTGCTTGCGCCCGTCCCGTGGCGAGCGATCACGCCGCAGGAAATGCTTGGCCTGAAGGCGGTTGATGATCGCCATGGTCGTGGCGCGGTCCATCCGCAGGCGCTGCGCCAGATCGGTCTGGGCGATGCCGGGGTGATCGTCGACCAGCCAGAGCACCGACACCTGCTTCTGCGTGAGATCGAGATCGGTGAAGGTTTCGGTGAAATGCCTGAGGCACGCGCCGTGGGCGAGACGGATGTGGAAGCCGAGAATATCGTTGATCGCGCCGACGTCATCCTCGTCGGTGTGGCCGACGGGCGCGATGGCGTCGGCGAATTTGTCCTTGATCAATGCCCTGCCCCCAACGATTGCGCTTGTCTAATTGTTAGCATTACATACAATATCGCGAGGAGGATGCCATGGCTCAATTTCCGAACACCCCCAGCTTCACGGGATTCAACACGCCATCGCGGATCGAGGCGGATATCGCCGATCTGGCCCACGAAGGCACGATTCCGCAAGGGTTAAACGGCGCATTCTATCGCGTCCAGCCCGACCCGCAGTTTCCTCCGCGTCTTGCCGACGACATTGCGTTCAATGGCGATGGCATGATCACCCGCTTTCATATCCATGACGGCCAGGTGGACTTCCGCCAACGCTGGGCAAAGACGGACAAATGGAAGCTGGAGAACGCAGCCGGAAAGGCCCTGTTCGGCGCCTATCGCAACCCGCTGACCGATGACGAAGCGGTCAAGGGCGAGATCCGTTCGACCGCCAACACCAACGCCTTCATCTTTGGCGGCAAGCTGTGGGCGATGAAGGAGGACTCCCCTGCCCTCGTAATGGATCCGGCAACGATGGAGACGTTCGGGTTCGAGAAGTTCGGCGGCAAGATGACCGGGCAGACCTTTACCGCGCATCCCAAGGTCGATCCCAGGACCGGCAACATGGTCGCCATCGGCTACGCCGCGAGCGGGCTGTGCACCGACGATGTGACCTACATGGAAGTGAGTCCGACAGGCGAGCTGATCCGCGAGGTGTGGTTCAAGGTGCCCTACTACTGCATGATGCATGACTTCGGCATCACCGAGGATTACCTGGTGCTGCACATCGTGCCTTCGATCGGCAGCTGGGACCGCCTGGAAAAGGGCATGCCGCACTTCGGCTTCGACACGACCAAGCCGGTGCACCTTGGCATCATTCCCCGCCGCGATGACGTGCGTCAGGAAGACATCCGCTGGTTCACACGCGACAACTGCTTTGCCAGCCACGTGCTAAACGCCTGGCAGGAAGGGACGAAGGTCCACTTCGTGACGTGCGAGGCGAAGAACAACATGTTCCCGTTCTTCCCCGACGTCCACGGTGCACCGTTCAACGGCATGGAAGCGATGAGCTACCCGACGGACTGGGTGGTCGACATGGCAAGCAATGGCGAGGACTTTGCCGAGATCGTGAGGCTTTCGGACACGGCGTCGGAGTTCCCGCGCATCGACGATCGCTTTGCGGGACGCAAGACCCGCCACGGCTGGTTCCTCGAGATGGACATGAAACGCCCGGTCGAGCTGCGCGGTGGCAGTGCCGGTGGACTGCTGATGAACTGCCTGTTCCACAAGGATTTCGAAACGGGGCGCGAACAGCACTGGTGGTGCGGCCCGGTATCGAGCCTGCAGGAACCGTGCTTCGTGCCGCGCTCCAAGGATGCTCCCGAAGGCGACGGCTGGATCGTGCAGGTTTGCAACCGGCTGGAAGAGCAGCGCAGCGACCTGCTGATCTTCGACGCGCTGGAGATCGAGAAGGGCCCGGTGGCCACAGTGCACATCCCCATCCGCCTGCGCTTCGGCCTGCATGGCAACTGGGCGAATGCGGATGAGATCGGGCTGGTGGAGAAGGAGATGGCTGCGTGATCCAACCGGGCCTCGAGTTCGTCTATGAGGCTACCGGCGAGCTGGAGCCGCCGGTGGCGATCGGCGAGACCTTTGACGGGACGCGGCGGATCATTCCGATCGTCGGCGGCGGTCGCGTGGAAGGGCCGCTGATCAGGGGCAAGCTGATCGGAAATGCGGCGGACTGGCAGGTGACGCGGCCTGACGGGGTGACCGTGGCCGATGCGATCTATGCGCTCGAGACCGATGACGGGGTGGTGATCCAGATCCGCAATCGCGGGCTGCGGCACGGCCCTCCGGAGGTCATGCAGCGGCTGGCATCAGGGCAGGAAGTCGATCCGGCGGAGTATTATTTCCGCACGGTGCCCGAGTTCATCGCGCCCAAGGGGAAGTATGACTGGATGAACCGGTCGATATTCGTCTGCTCGGGCGCACGCTATCCGCTGGGGATCAAGCTCTGGGTGTGGCGGGTGACGTGACGGTATCTGCGCCCCCGCGCAGGCGGGGGCCTCAGTCGATTTACGGAAGGGCTTCGTAAGAACACCGAGGTCCCCGCCTGCGCGGGGACGCAGTTTAGTCAGGCAGCCCGCGCCAGCAGCCCCGCCTCGTCCCGCTGCGCGCGGCGAGCGATCAGCAGCATCAGCACCGCAATCGGGATCGCCACGGCGTTGATCGAAAGCATCGCAGTGCGCAGTGACCCGGTGGCGTCGGACAGGAGGCCCACGACATAGGGACCGATGCCCATGCCAAGTATCGTCATCACCAGCAGGTAGAGGCTGGCGGTGAGCCCTCTCATGCGCGGCAGGACCTGATCGTACATGATCGCATAGAGTGGCGGCATCCAGCCGGTGAGGATGAAGCTGTAGATCAGGAAGCGGGCATAGAAGCTGCCGGGATCGGCGGCGAAATAGACCCAGAACGACATGACCGGCGAAGCTGCCATCGCGAACAGGGCGACCCATGCGCGACCGGCGCCGGGGAAGCGCTGGTTCAACCAATCGGACAGCGGGCCCCATGCCAGCGGGCCGATGATGCCCATGGCAGCCGAGAGCAGGCCGAACTGCAGCGCGGTTTCCTGCATGGTCAGGCCATAGGTGCGGATCAGGAAGCTGGGGTTGAAGGCCATCATGCCGTAGTTGATCACCGACTGCAGCGTGCCCACGGCAATGCACATCATCACCGTGGGCGAGCGGGAGATGACGCGGAAGGCTTGGGCATCGCCCAGCTTCATACCCTGCATCAGGTTGACGATGACGAAGACGCCGAGGCCGATCACGCTCCACTGCAGGGCGTGGGGATTGAGCGTTATGCTGCCGAGTTGCATCGGCGGCTTGGGGCTGATCGCGTTGCTCAGCAGCGTGAGCGCGTAAGCAGCCACGGCGATGAGGGTGAGCGCCACAAGGTTGCCGCGCACCATGGCGGGGCTGGCGCCCCTGCCCTTCATGCCAATCCAGTGAAAGCCGGGGGTGACCGAGCCGAGCAGCGCGAGGCTCCTGGCGAAGGGATGGGCTTCGGGTGCGGTTTCGATGCCGTCCATCTGCCCGCGCTGCGGCTCCTTCAGCATCCACACGAAAGCGGCAAGGACGAAGCCGGGGGCGGCAGCGACGAGGAAGGCGAATTGCCAGCCCTTGAGCCCGCCCGCCGCATGGCTGGCGTCCCACCATGCCGCGGCGACGCCACCCAGGATGAGCGAGCCGCCCAGGCCGAGAGCGATGGCCGAAGCGATGACGGACATGACGAAGCCGCGGCGGTGCTTGGGCCAGAAGTCATAGAGCAGCGAGGTGCCGGCCGGCGCCGTCGCCGCCTCGCCAATGCCGACGCCGAGGCGCGACAGGGCGAGCATGGCGAAGCTTGAGGCGAACCCGGCAAGGCCGGTTGCGGTAGACCAGAACAGCAGGCTGATGGCCAGCAGGCGAGTGCGCACCCAGCCATCGGCAAGGCGCCCGACGGGAAGCGAGAACAGCGCATAGAACAGCGCGAAGACGGTGCCATAGAGCAGACCCATCTCGGCATCGCCGATGTCCAGGTCCTTCTTGATCGCGGGCGCGAGGATGGCGAGGATCTGGCGGTCGAGCAGGCTCATCGCGTTGGTCAACGCGACGAGGATCAGCGCGTACCATGCGCCGGGGGCGAGGTGCCGGCGGGGTTCGGTGGTCATTGGCTCTCCCGTCGTTCTCATTCGCTACCTTGGAATGCCCACCCCCAGCCCCTCCCGCTTGCGGGAGGGGAGATGAAAGCACTGCCCTTGAAACTCCCCTCCCGCAAGCGGGAGGGGTCAGGGGGTGGGCTTCTTCACTTTACAGCTTGAACCACTTCTCCGCATTCGTCTGGAAGAACTTCTTCTTGGTTTCAGCGCTCATGTCCATCGCATCCATCGCGCGGACTTCGTCGGCGACGTACTGGTAGGGGTAGTCCATCGCATACATCACGCGGTCTTCGCCCATGACCTGCTGGCAGAACTTGATCGCCGGCTCCCACGCCACGCCCGAATTGGTGACGAGGACGTTGGACTGGAGGTATTCGGCGATAGTCTTCTTGAGCGGCTTCATGCGTTCATAGCGCTGCGAACGGACACCGGCCTGGTGCATGTAGTCGAGGCGGTAGAGCCAGTACGGCAGCGCCTCGCCCATATGGCCGACCATGATCTGCAGGCTCGGGTACTTGTCGAAGATGCCGATGGTGATGAGGCGCAGCAGGTGCATGCCGGTTTCAACGCCGAAGCCGAAGATCGCGCCATCGAGCCCGGCTTCGAGCATCGGATCGATCATCGAATCCGGTGACGTGGCGGGGTGGATGTAGAGCGGCTGGTCAACCTCGACGAGGGCGCGGAAGATCGGGTCGAAGAACTCCTCGTCGAGATAGCGGCCTTGCGTGTGGCTGTTGATCTGGATGCCCTTGAAGCCGAGCTCTTTCGCACCCCGATGGATTTCGCGAGCCGACCATTCCGGGTCCTGCGGGGCAACGGTGCCCATGCCGATGTAGCGGTCCGGGTACTTCTCGCAGGCAGCCGCGAGCGTGTCGTTGGCGCGGGCTGCGAGGGTCTTTGCCTCTTCGACATCGAGCAGCGGCTGGACACCGGGCGAGGTCAGCGCGAGGATTGCCTTGTCGATGCCGGTGGCATTCATGTCGGCGATGCGGCGCTCACCCAGATCGAGCAGGCGCTCGAGAATCTGGGTGGCGCGCTCGGACGGCGAGGTGGCATAGAAGCCCCAGAGCGAGACCATGCCCTTGTCGGCGGTGCCATCGCGGATCATGCGCAGGTAGACGTCGATGATCTCGCGCGTGGCGAAGGCTTCTTCGGTAGCGATGCGCAGGTAACCCTGCTCGCCTCCGGTCTTGAGTTCTGTGGTCATGCAGGCTTCCTTCCCGGGAAAGGCAGCCTGCGATCCATCATCTGCGGATGGTGAGCGACAGGCTGCCGATGTGGTTCATGCGATCGGGCACGTTGAAACGATTGACGTACTGGCCCGAATATCCCGCCTCGATGGCGATGCCCCTGGCGATGGGCACGCCCACCCCGGCAAAGCCGCGCAACTGGTCGAACCCGGCGCGCTGGCCCCATGCGGTGGTATCGAGGTTGACGAAGGGTTCGGCCCAGGCGATGGCATTGAGGCCCTTGGCCACCGGCGCATCGAGCCTGACCTGCTGGCGCAGGCGCCAGCCCATGCCGGAGCGACCTTCGAGCCAGCGCTGTTCGAGACGCGTGCGCGAAGTCACCGTAGTCCTGCCGGGACCGCCCACCACGCGAACCAGCGCCTGCTGGAACATGCGGTGCTCGTCGGTCGGCGTGCCGTTCAGCGGTTCGGTGCGGACATAGGCGTAACCCAGGAACAGGGTGTCGCTGGGCGTGATGCGATAGCCGACGGCGGGCCGCAGCAGCACCTGCCCAAGCCGGTCCGCGCCATCGGTGAAGCGCAGTTGCACATCGGTAAAGAGCAGGACTTTCTGCCCGACCTCGATCGTCGAGAACTGGGCCAGCCAGACCTGTTCGTCCTCTTGCGCGGCCATGGCGCAGGGCGCGGACAGGAGGCTGGTGGCAGCCAGCAGGGCGCGCGATGGACGCATGGGAAGCTCCGGGCAACAGGGGGTGACCCTTTCGCGCTAGTATCAGCATGTTGCCCGCAGGTTTCCAGAACACGTCAAAGCCTGCCTTTCAGCCTTCGTGCACGGCCTTGGTGACCATGCAGGCGAGCACGCCTTCGGGGCCGTCTTCCGCGCCGTGGCCCGACCACCTTACGCCCCCGAACGGAGAGTCCGCGCCGCCGATCATGGTGGTGTTGAGACCCAACATGCCGGTCTCGATCTCGCGAGCCAGACGCTTCTGGCGCGAGGCGCTTTCGGTCCAGGCATAGGCGGCGAGGCCATAGGGCAAGCGATTGGCCTCGGTGATCATCGCCTCTTCGCCGCTGAAGGGGTTGATCAAGGCGACCGGGCCGAACGGCTCTTCGTTCATGATGGCCGCGTCGAGCGGGACTTCGGAGAGGACTGTGGGCGCGTAGAAGTAGCCCGCATTGCCGATGCGCTCACCACCGGTGTGGGTGCGGGCGCCGCGCGTGACAGCATCGCCGATCAGGCGGTCCATCGCCTCGGGTCGGCGGGCGTTGGCCATCGGGCCCATCTGGGAGCCGTCCTCAAGGCCGTTGCCGACCTTGATGCGGCCGACGCGCTCGGCAAAGCCGTCGCGGAAGCGTTCGAAGACGTTCTCCTCGACGATGAAGCGTGTGGGGCTGACGCAGACTTGCCCCGCATTGCGGTACTTTGACGCGGCCATCGTATCGAGGGCCTTGTCCACATCGGCATCGCCGAAGATCAGAACCGGGCCATGGCCGCCCAATTCCATTGTCGTGCGCAGCATGTTGTCGGCGGCAAGGCGCATGAGGTGCTTGCCGACAACGGTCGAGCCGGTGAACGACAGCTTGCGGATGACGGGCGAGCCGAGCAGGTGGCGGCTGACTTCATCGGGTACGCCGAACACGGCCTGCGCCACTTCCTTGGGCAGCCCGGCATCGAGCAGGCACTGGAGCACGCCAAGGGCCGAAGCGGGCGTTTCTTCTGCAGCCTTGAGGATGACCGAGCAGCCAGCGGCGATGGGCGCGCCGAGCTTGCGACCTGGATTGCCGAGCGGGAAGTTCCATGGCGCGAAGGCAGCGACAGGGCCGACGGGTTCGTGGGTGATCGTGCTGCGCTGTCCGGCGGGGCGGACCAGCGTGCGGCCATAGATGCGGAAGACTTCGCCGGCGTAGAAATTGAACAGACCGACGTTCATCAGAACTTCGATGCGCGCCTCGGGCAGGGTCTTGCCCTCTTCCATCGTGGCGATGCGGGCGAGGTCCTCCTGCCGCTCCATCATCAGACGCGCCGCGCCCTGGAGCACGGCAGCACGCTGTTGCGGCGTGCTTTCGCGCCAGATGCGGAAGCCCCTGGCGGCAACTTCAAGCGCGCGATCGAGATCGGCGGCTTCGGCCAGCGGCAGCTCGCCGATGGTCTCGCCGGTGGCGGGATTTACGACGGCGTGGGTACGGCGGCCTGCGCCGGAAATGCGCTCGCCATCGATGATCATGTGAAGCGTGGGATAAGTGGTCATTGCCAATCCATGGTTGCCGACGGGGGCCGGGAGGAGATGGCCCCCGCCAGCATTCGTTTAGCCGCGCGCGTTCTCGCGGTCGATGTCACCCTGCCAGCGCTGCGCCACCATTTCCTCACCCGTGACCGGGTGCTTCATGTGGAAGGCGTTGAGCTTGTGCGTGGGCCACAGCCAGTGATCGGTGATCAGCTCGTCCGGGCCGGTCGGGTCTTCCGGATAGGTCACCTTGGGGAACGGCACGTATTCGTGCGGGGTGTTGGCCCAGCCGCTTTCGAAATCGGCGTGCCAGATCGGCATGTAGTTGAGGATGTGCATCCGCCACACGCCGTCCACCTTCTTGTAGGTGTTCTCGTAGATGCCGCCTTCCCACCACTGGCGCGCCTTGAGGTGCGGGGCATCGCCTTCGTAGTCCTTGTGGCGGCCGGCCTGCATCATCGAGCGGGCGCGGCCCAGCGCGGTGACGCCATCGGGCTGGATGTTGATGATGTCCTGCAACTGCGGGTGATCGAGCAGGAAGCCATCGATCGGGCCGTTGTTGCCGTAGGTGAAGCGCTTCTGGAAGCGTTCGACATAGAGGCGGCGAACGCCTTCCTTGCCTTTCCACACGCCGCCGAAGAAGCGCACTTCGCCATCGTCGGTGAACAGGTCGACCGTCTCGTTATACATGCACTTGTCGATCAGGTAGCCGTAGAGATGCTGCAGCTTGCGGATATCAAGCTCATCCTCGCGCACCGTCAGGCGCTTTTCGAGATCGTTCAGGCGGCTTTCGAGCGCGGCAATCTGGCTGTTATCGGACACGTCCAACTCCCTTATATTTTGTAAGTCTTACTAACAATCTGACGAGCTGTGCGAGTCCTGTCAACGCCCCATTGCCTCCAGACGCTCCACTTCCTCGCGATAGGGGCGAATTGCCTTGAACATCAGGAAAGTCGCGAGTGGCATGAGCACGCTGGCGGTGATCAGCAGGGCCTTCCACAACTGGGTGGGATCGCCGATCAGAACGTCCTGCACCTTGCCCACGACGTAGCTGCCCATCGCACCGAAGAAGGTGAACATGAACAGGTAGAAGGCGGTCACTTGTCCGCGCATGTCGTTGGGTGCGACGCGCTGGACCGCGGCGTTCTGCGGCACGGCGCCGGCGATGCCGAACATGCCCGAAAGCCCGAACATGATCAGCGAACCCCAGGCCGTAGGCATCAGGATGGCAGTGATGGTGCAGACGGTGACGCCGGCCGCGCAGCAAGTGGCGGCGCGGACGTTTGCGTCCTTGTAGCGCTTGGCCAGCCATTCGACGAACAGGCCGCCAAGCAGCAGGCCCGACAGCGAGGCGATCAGCACCGTGATGCCGAGTGCTGCACCGATCTGCCCTTCATTCCAGCCAAAGGTGCGGATCATGAAGGGCACGCGCCAGAACTGCAGGCCGAAGGTTTCGACCGCGCTGAGGGCCAGCGCGCCGAACAGCGGATAATAGACGCGCGGCTTGGCATTGATCGCGCGAAAGGCATCCAGCCCCATGAAGGTCAGCACCTTGCGCCCGAACGTGGCATTGACCGGGACCATCGGCGCGTCAGCCGCAGGGGCCATGCGCGGGGGCTCCTTGATCGTCAGGAACAGCAGGCCGACGAGGAGCGAAGGGATACCCATGAATATCAGGATCCACTGCCAGCCGAGGATCGTCAGCGGGCCGAGGTGAGTCGGCCCCCACGGCGCGGTCATCATCACCAGCATGCCGCCGATGAGCGGACCAAGGGTTGTGCCGCCGATGAAGCCGAACTGCAGGAGCGCAAAGGCGCGGGTGAGCTTCCTGGGCGGAAAGGCATCGGCAAGCAGTGAGTAGGACGCGGGCGCATGGGCGGAACCGCCGGCAGCAAGGAATATCCGGCTGCCGACGAACTGGCCGAAGCTTTGAGCAAGACCGCCTGCCGATATGATCACTCCGACAAGCGCGGCACCTGCGCCAAGCACGTACTTGCGCGGATAGATGTCAGCCAGGCGCGCCAGCGGAATGCCGACGAACAGGTAGCAGATGATGCTGGCGGGCCCGGCGAGGAACCCGAGCTGCGAATCAGTGAGGCCGAAATCGTGCTTGATCCGCTCTGCCAGCATGCCGAAAGTGATCGCGTCGAAGAACGTCAGGAACGTCGCCAGGACGATGACGAACAGGGCCCAGTAGGCTGCGCTTGCCGGATGCTCGGCACGTTCATGCTGAACGCCGCCTTCGGGAACTGCCGTGACTGCGACACCTGCCATGTGCTCTCCTCTCTCGCCGTGCCCGCTCTCGGGACGGTCCTTTGCCAGACCTTTTCGAAGCAGCGATATTGTTAGTCTTGCATACAAATTCGCGCTGGTGAATACACAAGGTGAAAAATGATTCCCCGCCACCGAAACGTGGCGGCGGACGACGAGGAATGGAGAGGATCTGATGCAGAATCTGCCGGGCAAGACAGCATTCGTGACGGGCGGCGCCAGCGGCATCGGCCTCGGCATCGCCAAGGCGCTGCTGGGTGCCGGGATGAACGTGACCATCGCCGACATCCGGCAGGATCACCTCGATTCGGCGGTCGAGGAGCTGGCCGGAGGCGAGCGCGTGCTGGCGGTGAAGCTGGACGTGACCAACCGCGAGCAGTTCGCGACCGTAGCCGATTCGGTCGAGGCGAAATTCGGCAAGATCCACATTCTGGTGAACAATGCAGGCGTTGCCGTTGTCGGGCCGACGGAACTGGCGACCTTTGCCGACTGGGACTGGGTCATGGGCGTGAACGTGGGCGGCACGATCAACGGCATCGTCACCATCCTGCCGCGCATCCTTGCCCATGGCGAAGGCGGGCACATCGTCTGCACCGCATCGATGAGCGCGCTGGTGCCGGTGGGGATGACCACGATCTATTCGTCGGGCAAGGCGGCGGTCACCTCGATGATGGAGTGCATGCGCCCGGAACTGGAACCGCGCGGCGTGATCTGCAGCGCCTTCTGCCCGGGCGCGGTGCAATCGAACATCGCCGATGCTGCCAAGACGCGGCCGGCCGATCTGGCCGACACCGGCTATGCCGAGGCCGACAAGCGCCGCGCATCGGGCGGCAACTTCATGCATCTGTACCAGACCAAGGAGCAGGTGGGCGAACGCGTTCTGGAGGGCATCCTCAATGACGAGCTCTATATCCTCACCCACTCCGAGTTCCTGACCGGCGTGGAAGAGCGCGGCCTTGCCACGACGGCAGCGGTGCAGACCCACCTGCCCGAGAACCCGGAATACAAGCAGACTTTCGCCATGCTGTTCCGCAACCCCGCGATCACCGAGGAGATCGCGCGGCAGAACAGGCTGAAGGAAGGGCGCGCCAAGTGAAGGACTTCGCAGGACGCACCGCCTTCGTCACCGGAGGCGCGAACGGCGTGGGCATCGGGCTCGTCCGCCAGCTGCTGAACGAGGGGTGCAAGGTCGCCATTGCCGATATCCGGCAGGATTCGATCGACAAGGCGCTGGCGTCACTCGACAATCGCGAGGTCATGGGCGTGCAGCTGGACGTCGCCAGCCGCGATGGCTTCAAGGCTGCGGCGGACGAGGTCGAGGCGAAGTTCGGGCCGGTTTCGATCCTGTGCAACAATGCCGGGGTGAACCTGTTCCAGCCGATCGAGGAGTCCTCCTACGACGACTGGGACTGGCTGCTGGGCGTCAACCTCCACGGCGTGATCAACGGGGTGATGACCTTTGTGCCGCGCATGGTGGAGCGCGTGAAGGCGGGCGAGCAGAAGGGCGGTCACGTGGTGAACACCGCCTCGATGGCGGCATTTCTCGCGGCGGGCAGCCCCGGCATCTACAACACCACCAAGTTCGCGGTGCGCGGGCTTTCGGAATCGCTGCACTATTCGCTGCTGAAGTATCAGATCGGCGTCTCGGTGCTGTGTCCGGGCCTGGTGAAGAGCTACATCTATGCCAGCGACGACGTGCGGCCCGAGGCGCTGAAGGGCGCGATGAAGCCGGTCGATCCTAGTGCGGTGGAGCGGCTGCAGGGCCTGCACGAATTCGGCATGGAGCCCGACGTGATCGGTGCCCGCGTGATCGAGGCGATGAAGGCCAACCGCCTGCACATCTTCTCGCACCCCGACCACAACGAAGAAGTGCGCGAGATATTCGACGAGATCATCGCCGAGTATCAGGACTATCCGAAGGACCCCGGATATGACCGGCGGGTGGCCTTCGAGAAGTTCCGCGCCGACAGCTTTGCCGAAGCGCGGCGGCAGTCAAGGGCTGCGGATTTCTGAGCGCAAACGAATAGGGCGGAGCCGCGAGGCCCCGCCCTTTCTCGTTGAACCAGGCGTGCCGCTTCAGGCGACGTCGCGCAGGGCCTCGACGAACTTGTCGATATTGCCGGTGGTCAGGCCGGCAATGTTGATGCGGCCCGAACCTGCCATGTAGACGCCGTGCTTCTCGCGGATGGCGAGGATCTGTTCGCCGTTCAGCGGCAGCATCGAGAACAGGCCGTTCTGCACGCCCAGCGGCGCCATGCTGATCGGACCGACCTGCTGCGCGGCGGCGAGGCGATCACGCACCCAGCGCATGCGATCGCGCATCTCGTCAAGCTCGGCCAGCCACATCGCGGTCAGGCTTTCGTCGGCGAGGATCAGGCGAACCGCAGCGGCACCGTGATCGGGCGGCATCGACCACGAAGCGCGGGCGATCGTCGCACCGTTGGCCATGGCATTGGCGAGCGCGGTAGCGTCAGACGTGACGGCATAGAACGCGCCGACGCGATCGCGGTAGAGACCGAAGTTCTTGTCGCATGAGTAGGCGACCAGCGCTTCGGGAACGACCGAGAGAACCTCGCGCAGGCCATAGGCGTCGGCCTCCATGCCATAGCCCAGGCCCTGGTAGGCAAGGTCAAGGATCGGCAGAACCTTGCGCTCGACCAGCAGCGGGGCGATCTCGTCCCACTGCGCGTCGGTGTAGTCGACGCCGGTCGGGTTGTGGCAGCAGCCGTGAAGGAGGACGGCATCGCCCGGCTCAGCCTGGGCGAGCGCAGCCTTGAGCGCGTCGAGATCGGCAAAGCCATCGGCAGTCATGTGGCTGAAGGTCTTCAGCTCGACACCCACAGCCGCGATGATCTGGGCGTGGTTGGGCCACGAGGGCGTGCCCATCCATACGCGCTTGACGCCCGAACGCTTGGCCACCTCTATGGCAAGGCGCACGGCACCCGTGCCGCCCGGAGCCTGCATCCCTTCAACCTTCGAACGGTCGAAGTCCTTGCCGAAGACGTAGGGGATCAGCGCGTGGACAAAGCCCATGTCGCCTTCAGGGCCGAGGTAGGCCTTGGAATCCTGCGTTTCGAGCAACCTGGCCTCGGCGGCCTTGATCGCCTTGAACACCGGCGTGTCGCCCTCGGCCGTGCGGTAGACGCCCACGCCGAGGTCAATCTTGTCAGCGCGCGGATCGGCATTGTGGAGCTTGATCAGCGCCAGAAGTGCGTCGGCGGGCTGGGCGGCAAGATTTTCGAGCATGAGGCCTTCCTTTGCGGGGAGCAAATTGCGGCGGCTCCATGCCGCCGGAAGGCCTCGGGGGCAACCCTACATTTCAATTATAAGGTATGCGGGAGACAATTTGCAGCGATATTGCGTGAAACCGTCAGAACGGGAACCAGTTCTGCTTGCGCGAGAACTTCATGTAGCCGCCGTTGATGCCAAGGCGCAGTCCTGCCCCCGAGCGGACGGGAATCAGCACGGTGTCGCCCTTGCGCAGATAGCTGACGTGGAAACCGCCAACGAGGTAGGCTTGGCCCTCGCCCGCGGGGAAGCGCTTGTACAGCTCCTCGCTGTCGAACAGATTGTAGACCAGAACGAAGGTGCTGGCAGCATTGGCGCCCGCGTCGAAGCCGATCGACGGGCCGGTCCAGTAGACCGGGCGCTCACCCTCGACCTTGTGGTGCAGCGTGCCCGAGCCGTAGCGCAAGCCGACAACCAGCGCACCACCGGCTTCGCGGCCGACGATGTAGGCGTTGGGTTCGCCCTGCTTCTTGAGCAGGTCCTTGATCACGTCGGCCAGGCCAGCAGCGCCCTTGCCGAACACGCCTTCGGCGGCGCCGATCAGGTCATCGTCCTTGTAGGTCGATCCGGTTGCTGCCTGAGGTGATGCGGCGACTGTGCCCTGCGGCGTGGCAGGTGCAGGAGGCTGATAGGGCTGCGTCGACGGCGGCGGGGCATCGGCCGGGAGCGCCGGAAGCGAACCCGCTTCCGCACCGGCGGGCACTGCTGCGGGCGTTGGCGTCGAGGCCGGTGCATTGGACTGGGGTGCAAGGTCACCGTCGATCACGGAATTGGGATCAACTGTCTGGACCTGCGCCAAAGCGGCGTTGGCGGTGAGCGCAAGGCAAGCGGCAAGGCCGGTTACCAAGGTGCGCGCTTTCGACATCGTAATCATGAATTCCCGTCCGTCCCGATCTTCGCACGCATTTGCGCACCCCTGCCCTTCAAGCAGAATCCAAGGCTGGGCCCACGACAATGAACCGGCGATGAGCCGAGTCCAAAACGCGCCGAACCGCCTGCGCGGCATGATTTTCGATTTGGCCGGATTTTTGCCCGACAGCCCCTTGCCGCCCCCCACAACCCTCGTTATAGCGCGCCCTCGCCGCTGCGATCCGGAGACGTGGGTGAGTGGCTGAAACCAACGGTTTGCTAAACCGTCGTACTGGTAAATCCGGTACCGAGGGTTCGAATCCCTCCGTCTCCGCCATTATGCGTAAATGCCGCAAGCCCCTCCAGACCGTGATGAACACCCGGACCGGGCGGCCTTGCTGAGCGGCTTGGTGATCAACGCGGGATGGCATCCGGCACGGTCCTGGGCGATACCACCAGCATGACTGGTGGACCGACTCATGACTGATACTCTGATCCTGCATGGTTTCTGGCGCTCTACGGCGACGTGGCGGGTACGCATCGCGCTTGGGCTGAAGGGGCTGGAATGGCAGGGCGTTGCGCATGATTTGCGGGCGGGCGATCAGCAGGCGCCAGCCTACCTCGCGCTCAACCCGCAAGGGTTCGTGCCCGCGCTGGTGAGCGATGGCGCGGTCCTGACCCAGAGCCTTGCCATCTGCGAATATCTGGACGAGTTGCATCCCCATCCCCCGCTCCTGCCGTCAACGCCTCTCGAGCGCGCCCGGGTACGCGCCGCCGCGCAAGTCATCGCCTGCGACATCCACCCGGTCCAGAACCTGAAGGTGCTCAAGATGTTGCGTCGGCGTGGCATGACGGAAAGCGAGACCAATGCCTGGGCAGCGGAGGTCATCGAAAGCGGCCTCAGTGCCTTTGCCACTCTCATCGCGGACTTCACAGGCCCCTACTGCTTTGGCGATCAGCTTACGCTGGCCGACGTGGTGCTGGTTCCGCAACTGGGCAATGCACGCCGCTTTGGCGCAAGGTTCGACTTCGGAAGGATCGCAGCGATCGAAGGGGAATGCATGAAGCTTGCCGCATTCGCGTCTGCGGCGCCGGAACGGCAGCCTGATGCGCCGTCGTGACGCAGCGGCATGGCGCGGTCGACGGCGTAGCGGAAACCGTATCGCCGCATCGCAAAGTCGGTTACAGCCGCGGCAAGCCCTGAAATCGAAAACGGCGGGCAGAGCGAAGAGGAGTGCGGGCCAAGGGTGAGCGACAACGATCTCGTTGCGGCCATGTACGGCGCGGTCGGCGAGGATGCTCGCTGGACTGAAGTCCTCGACGCGATCAAAGTGCGCCTTGGCGTAGCAAGCGCGGTGTTTCAGCGGCTGGTGACGGACGGGGACGATCTGGTGCCGGTCACAAGCCTGCGTGACACCTGGTCCACCCAGGAAGCCGAAACCCATGACGCATGGGCGAATTCACCGCTCAACCCGCGGTTTCGCCGCGATACCGAACCGCGCGGACAGGACGAGATCGAAAGCGACTTGCGCTGCATTGCCCTGACGGCAAGCGACCGGGAGGCGCTCAGGCGCGGTCTTGCAGGCTGCGGCCTCGGCGCCGGTTTCTGGCTCGGCTGCAAGACCGTGCCGGGCGAACACACGACGCTGATCTTTCATCGCCACGCCGGCGACGGGCGCGACATGACCGAGGAGGACCTGCGCTTCCTCAACCTGCTGCTGCCGCATTTTCGGCAGGTCTCGCGATTGGTGACCAGCATGGCAGGATACGAGGCGCGTCTTTCGGTCGCCGAGGCCTTCATGGATTCGACCAGCCTGGCGCTGCTCGCCTGTGACGCCGATCTGGGAATCCACTGGATGAACGCTGCTGCCGAGGCGCTTATCGATGCCTTGCCGCAGGTCAGGCAAATAGGCGGCCGATTGCAGTTTGGCGCAAGCGAAGCCGCCGGGGTTGTCCGCGCCGCGATCGCAGGGACGCTGGGTGATACCTGCCGCGTGCCCGGTGAGCAGCCGGCCGAAGTCCTTCATTTGCGCGTGCTGCGCCGCGATGCGGCAGACAAGCGCAAGTGGGGGCGAAAACTGGCCTTGCTGGCGCTGTGCTCGCCCGGCACGGCTCCCCGGATCGATGCGTCCGAAGTGGCCAGCCTGTTCGGACTGACAATGGCCGAGGCCACGTTGACCGCGCACCTCGTCGGGGGGATGACGGTCAAGGACTACGCGGCGCATCGCGGCATTGCCGAGGGTACGGCGCGCATGCAACTCAAGAGCGCGCTGGCCAAGGCGGGCGTCGGAAGACAGGCCGACCTGGTGCGGCAGGTGTGCCAGTCCCTCGCCAGGCTGTAGAGGCCGGAGCGGGCCATCCGCTCCGGCACCCGGGCGTTAGAAGGTGACGTTGAGCTTGACTCCGTACTCGCGCGGCGCACCGTAGAACTCGTTCGAGTTCAGTTGGCCGGTGATATAGTCCTTGTTCGTCAGGTTCGTGCCCCAGGCCTCGAGCTTCAGCCTGTCGTTGATCCTGAGAGTGACGATCGCCGAAAGCAGGCCGCGCGGGTTGAGGCGATCCGAAAGCGGTGAATAGCCGATGTAGGTGAACTGCTCCCCGACGTAGGCATAGTTCACCCGCGGCGTCAGCGACATTTCCCCGCCAAGCGGGATCTCGTATTCGACGCCGCCGCCCCATGTCCAGCGCGGCGCATAGAGGTTAGTGCCTGATTCAGAAGTTTCTCAATTCCAGCAATATCTTGCGGTTCGGCGCGTG